>CAMUZL010000026.1 GCA_947165185.1 uncultured Selenomonadales bacterium | reverse complement strand
CCTGCCCACCACTACGAAAATTCAAACGTCGTCGAAAGGCGGCGTTTTTTCGTTGCAAAAAAAGACTGCCCCGCGAACGGGACAGCCCGATTGTTTCGATTGGAAATTTCGATTGGAAAAATTTTATTGAACAACTGAAGTCGGATTGAGTTCGCTTGCGCGTTTGTCGAAGCGGCTCATAATTTCGTCGTAAGTGTTCTTCGTAATGTCGGGCATATCTTGCAAGCCCGTCGCGTTCGTCCAAACCGCGCCCGCCTGTTTGAAACCTTCTTCGACTGCCGCACGCATTGCGGAAAGTTTTTCGGGGTCGTCGCCCGCGATTGCCGTGGCGAGATCAAAAATTCTCGTCGATACCGCGTCAACAGACCAGTCACCGCCCTCGGCAACGGCTGCGGCTGCCTCTTCGGGAGTTGTCGCAACTTCCGGCATACCGAAGCGCGCCGCATCGATTTCCACGCCGTCAAAGTTCAGAATGCCGGCACCTTCGTCAAGCCAGCCCTGAAGTTTGTCGTTCGAGTCCGTCAACGCCTGAATCATCATGTTCAGCATGGCTTGTTCGTTCATCGCCATACTTTCTTCGAGATAACGAACTTGATCTTTGGAAAGACCTTTTGCTTCCTCAACAAGTTCGCCGTTTTCGTCCGTGACTTCGGGTTGCGTTAATGCCGACGCTGCCTGTTGAGCTTGTTTCGCCTCGTCGGAAATGTCCACGTTATACGCTTCGCCGATATTCGCCGACGTTGACGAAGTTTGATTTTGTGCCGTCGAAGTTTGATCGGCGGCCTTTGCTTGTGTGGTGCCTTTGGTCTGCGCGGCGTATTGCGCAATGCCCTGCGACACACTTGAAACGTTGCTTACGTCCATGTTGGTAACCTCCTTTGAATTGAACGAATTTACAAACCCGTGACGAATTCGGCTTACATCATCAACAGTGCCGCCAAATCCAAACTTTGCGTACGTTCAACCTTTGTCGCAACGGAGCCGTCGGGGTTGGGCGGCGCGGAGTAATCTGCCACAATCTGCAAATGCGGTTTCTGCTTAATCTGCTCGGTGATAGTCCCGCCTTCGTAGGTCGTTATCAAAATCGATCCGTCCGGCATGAAACGCTTGATTGTTTCGACTGTTTTCGCACTCGCCGTGCTGCTTGAGTCGTTTCGATTCGCGTTGCCCGAATCTTCGTCGATTTTGACTTCGCCCGTAATTTCTTCCTGCAAGTCGGCAATCTCGTCAAGTTTTTCCTGTACCGCGTTCATCTTTTCGATGTCGGTCTTGACGTTTGCAATCTTCGAGGCAAGAATTTGGGAATATTCCGAGGCGATACTTGATTTATTCCTGCGCGTTGACGTTCCCGCCAAACTCGTCGCGGAATTTGTAATTTCGCGAATGTCCATGTTTGTCACGCTCCAAAAAGTTTTTTCAAAAGCTTTATCGGCTTTTCGACCGTGACGCTAAAATTTTTTTGAATATATCATGTGTATTCGCGCTTGTCAATTTGGCTGTCGTGTTGATGAAAAATTTTTTGCCGAGGAAAATTTTATCGTCGATAATTTTTTTGCGTGCGGGATTTTTTTGCCGTCAAAAGTGATTGGCTTGCGCAAAAAGTGACGGTTGAAAAATAAAAATTGCTTGATATGATTCTTGACAAACGAAAGGGGGAATTTTCCATGAGAAAAATTTTTCTACGAACGTTGACGGCTATTTTTGTCGTCGCGTTCATGATTTCGGCGTCCGTTGCCTGTGCCGAAGATGCGGAGACATTTTTCAAGCGCGGCAACGATTATTCCGAGCAACAACAATACGACGCGGCGATTAAGGAATTCGACAAGGCAATTCAAATCAATCCGAATTATGCCGAGGCGTACAACGCTCGCGGCATCGCTTACAATGACGGCTTAAAGCAATACGAGCAGGCGATTCAAGATTACGATAAAGCCATTCAACTCAATCCCGAATTCGTCGAGGCGTACTTCAATCGCGGCATTGCTTACGTCAATTTGAATCAACACGAGCAGGCGATTCAGAATTACGACAAAGCCATCGAACTCAATCCCGAATTCGTCGAGGCGTACAACGAGCGCGGACTTGTTTATCAAAGTCTTGAGCAATACGAACAGGCGATTAAAGATTTTGACAAAGCCATCGAACTCAATCCGAAAAATGACGGATTTTATCTCAGTCGCGGTCTGACTTATGCTTATCAACAGCAATTCGAGCGGTCGATTGAGGATTTTGACAAAGCTGTCGAATTCAATCCGAATTATGCCGTGTCGTACTACAATCGCGGACTTTCTTACTTCAATCTCAAACAATACGAGCAGGCGATTGCCGACTATGATAAAGCAATTCAACTGGATCCAAATTTTGCCTATGCTTACGGAAATCGCGGCAGTGTTTACGCTTCTCTCAAGAATTACAAGCAAGCGATTGCCGACTACGACAAATCGATTCAACTTGACCCGAATAACGCCAAAACTTTTTATTGGCGCGCAGGCTGTTACGAAGCACTCGGCGACAAGACGAAAGCTCAAGCGGATTACGACAAAGCCAAAGAACTTGGCTACAACGGCTGACACACGAAAAATTTTTCCGCGCAGATTTTTTTGCGTGCGGGATTTTTTTTTGCTATCATGAGGAAAAATTATCGGCGCGGTGACGAATCAAATTTTATTGAAACGTTGCGGCGCGTCAACTGTTCCGCCGCTTTTAAAGCGGCTTTGGAGGCGATTTTATGTTGAGCGACGTTGAAATTGCTCAGAGCGCGAAGGTCGAAAAAATTTCCGTGGCGGCCGGCAAGCTCGGTTTGTCTGAAGACGATTTGGAATTTTACGGGAAGTACAAGGCGAAAATTTCCCGCGACGTGTGGCAGCGCGTCGAAAAAAATCCCGACGGCAAATTAATTCTGGTCACCGCGATAACTCCGACACCTGCGGGCGAAGGCAAGACGACAACTTCAATCGGTTTGGCGGACGCGTTTTCAAAACTCGGCAGAAAAATTTGCGTTGCGCTCCGTGAGCCCAGTCTCGGCCCGTGTTTCGGCATCAAAGGCGGCGCGGCGGGCGGCGGCTACGCGCAAGTTGTCCCGATGGAAGATATTAATTTGCACTTCACGGGCGATTTTCACGCGTTGACTACGGCGCACAATCTTTTGGCGGCGGTTTTGGACAATCACATTCAGCAGGGCAACGAACTTAAAATCGACGTGCGTCGCGTCGTGTGGAAACGCGTACTCGATTTGAATGACCGTGCGTTGAGAAATGTGATTGTCGGACTCGGCGGCAGGTCGAACGGCGTCCCGCGTGAATCGGGCTTCGACATAACCGTTGCCTCCGAAATGATGGCGATTTTGTGTTTGGCAAATGATTTTGCCGACTTGAAATCGCGGCTCGGAAAAATTATTGTCGCTTACACTGTCGACGGCGAAATTGTCACGGCGGACGACTTGAAAGTCACCGGCTCGCTCGCATTGTTGCTGAAAGACGCGATTAAACCGAATTTAGTTCAGACACTCGAAGGCACGCCCGCGCTGATTCACGGCGGCCCGTTCGCGAACATTGCGCACGGTTGCAATTCCGTCACGGCGACGAAATACGCGCTCAAGTTGGCCGATATTGTCGTCACGGAGGCGGGCTTCGGTGCAGACCTCGGCGCGGAAAAATTTTTGGACATCAAATGTCGCTTGAGCGGCTTGCGTCCCGACGCGGTCGTCATTGTCGCCACGATTCGCGCTTTGAAAATGCATGGCGGCGTTGACAAAAAAAATCTTTCCGAACCGAACGTTGCGGCTGTCGAACGCGGGCTTGAAAATCTCGAAAAGCATATCGAAAACGTTCAGGGCTTCGGACTTCCCGCGATTGTTGCGCTTAACGATTTCCCAACGGACACCGACGAAGAAATTTCCGCCGTCGAAAAAATCTGCGTGGCCAAAGGCGTCAAATTTGCTCGCTCGAAAGTTTTTGCTGAAGGCGGTGCGGGCGGTATCGAACTTGCCAAAGCTGTCGAAGAAACTTTCGACGCTCCGAAAAATTTCAAATTCACTTATGCGGACGACTTGAGCATTGCCGAAAAAATTTCTGCAGTCGCCACGAAAATTTACGGTGCGGACGGCGTCGACTACCTTCCCGCCGCGAAGAAACAACTTGCCGACATTGAGCAGCGCGGCTTCGGCAAACTTCCGATTTGTGTCGCGAAAACTCAGTACTCGTTGAGCGACGACGCGGCTAAACTTGCCCGCCCGAAAAATTTCAATGTCACCGTTCGCGAAATAAAAATTTCTGCGGGCGCGGGTTTCGTCGTTGTTTTGATGGGTAACATCATGACGATGCCGGGACTACCAAAAGTTCCAGCTGCCGAAAGAATCGACATCACGCCCGACGGAATTATCAGCGGCCTGTTTTAAGTGAATTTCGTAATCAAAAATAACCCGTTGAAATTAAAAATTTCGACGGGCTTTTTTGTTGCCATCAAGTCTTGTAAAAACATGTGATTTGGTCATAATGATTCCTTGACAAGCGCGCTTACATTACGTAAAATTCACATGAAGCAATTCAAATGGCGTTCTTAATGAGAGGAGTTGTTAAACATGTCAATGTATGCAAGAAATGGCTGGGAGCTTGAGTTGCCGTCAATCGATCGTTCGACGGGCGCATTAGGACACCAACACAACAAAGGTCGTGATAAAGCGGCGCGATTGAAGCAGTTTCACGACGAAGCGATTGCGAAAGCCGCAAAGGAACGTGGCGAAAAAGCAACAATTCTCGGCACGCTTACCGTTCGTCAAATTAATCACGAAACGTTCAGCTCCAAATCGATCGATCCCAAAGACCTCGAACCCGAATCGTCCGTCGAAACGTTTGTCATCGTCGACGGCGTTGCTGATCCGCTGAACCTTGAATTCACGAAAAAATCACCATTCGGCCAAGCCTTTTTGTATATGAAGGAAAAGGTGCACGAAGTTGTCGGAGCTATCTTGAGAGTTTTCAGCGAAGCCGGGGTCATTCTCAACTTTGAAATCCTCTCTGTCAACGGCGAAGTTTGATCCCACGCGCTGAAAATTCGGTTTGTCAAGCTTAATCGGGAGTTAAGCAGTCGTGCAAAAAATCGGCGGCTTGACTGCCCTGACGAAGAATAATCCCTTGAACCGGAAGGAGAAACCATTATGTCAACGAAATTCTATGTCTGGCGGATTTGCTACGACAGTCCGGAATGGTATAGTCGCATTCGCAACGAACTGCTCAACGGAACACTCGTGCAAGGTTGGTCGCCGGAGGGAGCGATTCTGACTTCGCGCTCCATCTACATCGATACGCTGGTTCGCGATTGGAATTACAGCGTAACCGCCGCCACCGACCGCTTCGACATCCTCAAGCCGATCAGAGAAATTGAAGAGGGAGATTTTATTATCGTCCCGAAAGTCAGCGTGTTCAATCCTCATATTGGACGCTACAGCACCATCTGCAGAGCGACGGGAATATACCGCCACGGAGTGCCTTTTCATGACCACAATGACTTCTGCAGTCTCCTGCCCGTGAAGCCGATAACGACAGTCTCATTCGATTCGGTCGTGGGCAACCTGCGCGGTTATCAAAAGGCGATCAATCGCGTCAACGATTACGGACTCCAGCAAGCAGTTTTGAGTGTTGTCCGCTCGTCCACTCACCAAACAATCAGGAATGTCGTCTGCGTGTCGAATACAACCTTCTGATTCGTCACGTCCATCGCGTCGGGGCGAGGTCGTCTGCACATGCGGACGGCCTCGACAAATTTTTCTTGAAAGGGGAGTTTAACATGTTGTATGCCAAAAACGGCTGGGAATTGGAGCTGAATTCGCCATCGACAAGCGATTATTTCGTTGTGCGCTTCCAATATAATGTTTTTAACAGTCTGCGTGAGGAATTGCTTAAAGGACGTCTCAGAATACCGTGGGGATTCGCCGGATTGGATCTTCGAAATAAGGAGAATTTTGTTGCCGCTTACGTCGAATTTTTAAAAGAAAACAATCCCGACGAGACGGAAGAAGAACTGACGAATGAAGCTGTGAAACACTATTCGCGATTGCTCATCTTAACCAAAATCAAAATCGGCGACATAATTTTAATTCCAAGGGTGAGCATCCATCAATCGGAGGTCGGGAAATACTTCACCGTTGCCGAAGTGTCTGCAGAATATTCCTTCGAGCCCATGCCGGAACATAATGATTTCGGTCACGTTATCGGGGTAAAACTCCTGGGTACTTTTGATTATTACTCGGAAAACATGGCGGAAAGTTACATCGGCAATAACCTTATTTCATCATTTCGAAGCAGAATTGTCAGTCGAATTAACAATCCGGACATGATTCGTTGCGTTGAGGAATTGCTCGGATTGCAAAAATCGCCCCAAGGAACGTTTGGAGCATTTGCTCGTAATCGCGTCAAACGATTTAATCAATTAATATCGCAACTGCAAGAAGATGCGATACGATACGGGCCGTTGAAATCGCAAGAAAACGTTTTTGATTCAGTGATGAACCGAATATTGGAGATGCAAGAAAGTTATTTGGAAGGACTGTTAAAACTTTTGCAAAATCTGCCGCCCGATGATCCGTCGCGTAACGAAATCTCGCAAAAAATTTTGAATGCGTTGCGAATGTTTTCGCCTGATGAGTTGAAAAACGTCGTAAAAAAATTGTTCATTCGTAAGGATCACCGCTTGCTTGGCGAAGATTCGAGTTTTTTGAGCTTCGAACTTTTCTCCGAACGCGAACTTATGCAGGACTTTTGCAAACCCGACGAGCCGCGAAAAATTTTCGTCTACCTTAGAAACTCCGACATGACTTGTGCGGAAGCGATTGAGCAGGCGGCAAAAAACGACGCGAAGGATTTTCGCATTCTGATTGACTTGACCGAGCAATTCGACGCGGAAACCGTAGCCAAGGCGGCTGAACGAAATGTCATCCTCATCAACGGCTTGACCTTCGCGAACATTCTTGCCCGTCACCAAATTAACGACAATCGCATCGTTGGAACGTGAATTCACTTTTGTTTTCGCGAAAAAATCTGCGCCGACAATCAAAATTTTCGGTAATGAAAAAAGCCCTCGCATTTGACGGAGGTTAATTTTTTTATAAATTTGTTCGACGCGTAAAAATATATTTATGACTTCGCCTCCACGAATTGAGTTTGCGGCATATAGAATTTGAACGATAACCATAAAATATGTTTGGATTGACAATCTCAATGCACGTGACTAAAATCAGCCCCGTTAAAGCTTCGTTATGTACTTTGTATACCGGTAACGTGGTTTATCGTACGTTCGCGAAGTTTTTCTGTCAGGCGCGGCAAAAATTTTCGTCGTGCAGTGCGTTTTGTCACAGAAAGGAGTTGGTGTTATGTTTTGGGCTGAGCTTTTGGTTGTGCTGGCAATGCTGATTGTCGGCGCACGCTACGGCGGCATTTTTCTCGGAATGTCAAGCGGTGTCGCCATAGCAATTTTGGTTTTCGGCTTCGGTCTCGCGCCCGGCAACCCCGCGATTGATGTCATCATGATTATCATGACGGTCGTCGTCATCGCGGCGACGTTGCAGGCGTCCGGCGGCATGGATTATTTAATTCAAATCGCCGTCAATCTTTTGCGCAGGAACCCGAACCGAATCAGCTATTATGCTCCGATTATCAGTTGGGTTTTTACTTTCATGTGCGGCACGGGAAATATTTCATTCGGAATTTTGCCGGTTATCGCCGAGGTTGCGCGTGAGGCGGGCGTTCGTCCCGAAAGACCGATTTCAATGTCGGTTATCGCGTCACAGCAGGCAATAACCGCGTGTCCGATTTCCGCCGCGACGGTCGCGCTTGTCGGTTTACTTTCACCGCAAGGCGTCACGCTCATTGATATTTTAATCGTGTGCATTCCGTCAACTTTAATCGGCGTCGTGTGCGGTTGTCTTTGGGCGGCGCGCATGGGCAAAGAACTTGCCGAAGACGAAGAATATCTTGCACGCGTCGAACGCGGCGAAGCGGCTCCGATTAACGAAAAGGCGAACATTGCCGCGAACCGTGAATTTTCCGCCGCAACGAAACGCGCAGTTGCAATTTATCTTTTGGCAACGGTTATCGTCGTTATCTTCGGCATTTTCCCCGAATTGCGTCCCGCCGCCGAACTCAACGGTAAAATGGTTTCCTTCACAATGACGATGTGTATCGAAATGGTCATGATGGCGATGGCGGGCGTGATGATTATCGCTTGCTCCGTAAAAGTTTCGTCGATTATCGAGCAGTCGGTTTTCCGCAACGGCTTGATGGGCGTCTACTGCATTTTCGGCTTGACGTGGGCGGGCGACACTTTGACGCGCAACAATCTTGATTACATTAAATCGGGCGCGGCGGACATGATTGCCGCTTACCCGTGGATTTTCGCAATAATTTTGTTCCTGCTGAGCGCGGTTATTTTGAGCCAGGCGGGCACAATCGGCGCGCTTGCTCCGCTGGGAATTACGCTGGGAATTACGCCGCCGGCAATGGTCGGCATGTTCCCCGCAGTCAACGGCTATTTCCTCGTCCCGATTTACGCCACGATTTTGGCGGGCATTGCTTTTGACCGCACGGGCACGACGCGTATCGGCAAATTCGTTTTCAATCACAGTTTCCAAATTCCCGGCCTGATTACGTGTATCGTCAGCGTTGCGGTCGGTATGACTTTGGCAAATGTTTTGATGTGAGCGGACATGAAACCGAAAATAAAAATTTTGGCGACGGGCGGAACAATCGCGGGCAGTGCAAAAATTTCCACGCAAACGACGGGTTACACGGCGGGCGCGATTGGAATTGACGAACTGTTAAACGCCGTGCCCGAAATAAAAAATTTTGCGAACGTCACGGGCGAGCAAATTTGCAATATCGACAGCAAAGACATCACCGACGAAATTTGGCTCAAACTTGCGAACCGAATCAACGAAATTTTTTCCCGCGACGAAGCCGACGGAATTGTCGTAACGCACGGCACCGACACGCTCGAAGAGACGGCTTACTTTTTGAACTTGACCGTTCACGGCGACAAGCCCGTTGTGTTGACGGGGGCAATGCGTCCCGCGACTGCGATAAGTTCCGATGGCGCGATGAATTTGTTAAACGCCGTGAGAATCGCCGCGCACAAAAATTCTTTCGGCAAAGGCGTACTGGTTGCGCTCAACGACGAAATTAATTCCGCCCGCGAAGTCACCAAAACAAATACTTTGACGCTCTCGACGTTCAAAAGTTTTGAATTCGGCTTGCTCGGTTGCGTGAATAACGGCACGCCCGAATTTTATCGCACGTCGACGCGCAGACACACAGGCAATTCCGAATTCGACATTGACGGCTTGACGAAACTGCCGCTCGTGAAAATTATTTACGGGCACGCGGGCGACGACGGAATTTTTATCGACGCGGCAATTAATGCGGGCGTCAACGGAATTGTCTACGCGGGCACGGGCAACGGCTCCATTCACGCGAACGCAGAAAAATTTTTGTCGCGGGCGGCGGCTCAAGGCATCGTGATTGTTCGTTCGTCAAGGTGCTCAAGCGGCACTGTAACGCCAAGCGAACAATTTTTGAGTGGCGACAATTTAACTCCGCAGAAGGCACGAATTCTTTTGCAACTCGCGCTTACAAAGACAAACGACCGCTCCGAGATTCAGCGGATGTTTTATCAGTACTAAAAATTTTTTGGGAGGTTTTATCATGCGTAAGGAACACGATTTTTTGGGCGAAATTGAAGTCCCCGACGAGGCCTATTACGGCGTGCAGACAATGCGGGCGATTGAAAATTTCACAATCACGGGACGCAGACTCGACGAAGATTTTATCAAGTCGCTTGCCAAAGTCAAAAAAGCTGCGGCGCAAGCGAACATGGAAACCGGTCGTCTCGACAAAAAAATCGGCAACGCGATTGTTCAGGCGGCGGAAGAAATCATCGACGGCGAATTTATCGATCAATTTCCCGTTGACCCGATTCAAGGCGGCGCGGGCACGTCAATCAACATGAACATGAACGAAGTCTTGTGCAACCGTGCGCTTGAAATTATCGGCGAAGAAAAAGGCCGCTACGACATCATTTCGCCGAACAATCATGCGAACATGGCGCAATCGACCAACGACAGCTTGCCGACCGCGATTAAAGTTTGCTTGACGTACAAAAGCCACAACGTCACGTCCGCGCTCGACTACCTTGCCCGTGCTCTCGAACAAAAAGCCGAAGAGTACAAAGACATTCTCAAAATGGGTCGCACGCATTTGCAAGACGCCGTTCCCATTACGCTCGGTCAGGAAATGGGCTCGTATGCCTCGGCGATTCGTCGCAGTATCCGCCGCATTGAGTGGGCGATTGACAGCATTCGGCTCATCAACATGGGCGGCACCGCTGTCGGTACGGGCTTGAACGCTGAACCCGCATATATCAAAATCGTCGCACGAAAACTGCGCGAAATCACGGGCGAAAATTTTGAGACTTCCACGAACATTATCGACGCCACGAACAATACCGACGGATTTGTCGACGTGTCCAGCGCGTTGAAAAATACCGCGCTCGTTTTAATTAAAATGGCGAACGACTTCCGCTTGATGGCGTCCGGCCCGCGTTGCGGTTTGAACGAATTATTTTTGCCGAAACGTCAGCCCGGCTCGTCGATTATGCCCGGCAAAGTCAATCCCGTTATCGCTGAGGTAATGGATCAGGCGTGCTATCAAGTTATCGGCAACGACTTGGCGGTCACAATGGGCGTCGAAAACGGCCAGTTTGAATTGAACGTCATGGAACCGATTATGGCGTACAATCTTTGCAGCTCGATGAATTATTTGGCGAACGCGTCGCGCACTTTCGTCGACAAACTTTTGACGGGCTTGGAGCCGAACCGCGAACAATGTCAAAAATGGCTCGACAGCTCCGTCGGCGTTGTCACGGCTCTGTTGCCGCATCTCGGTTACGAACAGTGCTCATTGCTCGCGAAGGAAGCTTATAACACGCGCCGCCCGATTCGCGAAATTATTTTGGAAAAAGGCTTGCTCACCGAAGAACAGCTCAAAGTTTACATGTCGCCCGAAAAAATGACTCACCCGGGCATCACTCAATAAAATCGCGGTGTCGAATCAAAATTTTTGGTTGACTGCGGCGCGTCAACTGTTCCGCTAATTCTAAAGCGGCCGTCCGTGTATCAACCAATAAAATCGAAAAAATTTCCCCGCGCTCCAACGTAAAAATTTCTGAACGCCAAAAGACCGCCTCCAAATTCGGAAGCGGTCTTTTAGTTTGTTAATCGTCGATAATTTATTTGTGCGTTTAATTTTCGCGGCGTCAGTTTAAATCTGCGCGGCGCATTAACAAAAAGCAGTAATCGGATAATCTGTTGAGAAAAATTCTGTCGGATTCGTGAACGGACTCCGTTTTCGCAAGCTCGCAACAAAGTCGTTCGGCGCGTCGGGTTATCGTGCGTGCCAAATCCAAAAATGCTCCGCCTTGCGAATTGCCGGGGATTAAAAATTCTCTCAATGGCGGCAGAGAATTTTCCAGCGCGTCCATTTCAGATTCGAATTTTGCAACGTCGGCGGCGGTTATCGTCGGCTCGCGATTCAAGCTTGCAAAGTCCGCCATAAGTTTCGGCAAAAGTTTCTGCAGGGCGAAAATTTTTTCTCTCACGTCGTCGACGGTTGCAAATGCCCGCGCCAATCCCAAAGCCGAATCAGCTTCGTCAATCGCGCCGTAGACTTGCACGCGCAGAGAATTTTTTTCGACGCGTTCGCCCGTGTAAAGACTCGTTAAGCCCGCGTCGCCCGTTTTCGTGTAAATTTTCATTGCGTCACCTCAACCAAGATATGTTGAAAAACTGTCGAGCGTGTTTTAATCTACTTTCTTTGACGGCAAAGAAAGTAGCAAAGAAACCGCGCCTGCGCGGCGGGCGATTTTGGGTTATCGCGTTGAAATCCCGCCTCGTAAACCGCGAGTCGTGTGCCGACGGTATTTGCGTCACGCAAATGCGTCGGCGAGGAGCCGTCATCCATGACGGCTCCTAATTTCCTCACATCAACCTATCAAGACTGGACCGAAACTCCAAATTTTTTCAAAGGTTGTCGACGCGAACTAAAAAATTTTTTAACCGATTAAAACTTGCCCGAAGTAAACGACCGCGCCCATGAACAGCACGAACGGGATATAAATTTTCACGGCGAACGCCAAAAGTTGAGCGTCCGCGCCTTTGACGCCGATAGCCGCAGAACCGATCGCGATTGACAGCGGCGAAATCATTTTGCCCGCGCAGGCTCCCGTTGCATTTGCCGCCGCAACCCACGCTTGAACTGATTCGTTCGCGCCGATGGCCTGGCTTGCTATGACTTGCAACTTGCCGAACAAAACGCAACTCGACGTAGCCGAACCGGTGATGTAAGTTCCGACGGAGCCGAGGAAAGCCGCAATGCAGGGATAAGCCGTGCCCGTAGCCGCAACCGCCGTGTCCGCGATTTGTCCCGTCATGCCGCTGTAGCCCATGACTTTCGCCGTGGCAATGACCGCGATAATCGTGACCATCGTGAATTTCAAACCGTTGACTGTTTTTTTCAGCACGCCGAGCATTTCGCCGAAACTCGCGCCCTGTTTACTTCCCGCGATAAACGCCGCAAGCAGAATCAAAACGCCGGGCGTGTTTATCCAGACGAACGTGTACGGGACGCCGCCTTCGCCGTTGTAAATCGGTACGGCTGATTTGAATTGCATCAGGAACGAATTTATCGGCGGGACAAGTTTACTGGTGAACAGCAGGAAAATAAAAATCAAAATAAACGGCAAGCAAGCGTTGATTGCCTTCGACGAGGAAATTTTTGCGTGAGCTTGGTCGCTCATTGCAAATTCCGGATCGTTGACGGGGAATTTTTTCGCAAGGAAAACGATCGTGCCCATCGTGCAGATTGCGCCCGCGACAACCGCGAGTTCCGGCCCGACAAACATTGACAGCGCAAGTTCGGGAATGAAAAACGAAAGTCCCGCGCCCAGACACATCGTCGTCATTCCGCGCAGACCTTTCATGCCGCCGCCCGTGACGATAACCATCAACCACGGACAAAGCAACGTCAAAACGCCCAGTTGCAACGACGTAAATGTTGCCAACTGCATTGAATCAAAGCCCGTGACATTTGCCAACGTGACGAGCGGAATTCCGATTGAGCCGTAAGCCGTCGGCACCGAGTTTGCAATTAAACACACGGACACGGACAAAATCGGGTTGATGCCGATGCCCGCGAGCATTCCGGCAGGAACCGCGATTGCCGTGCCGAAACCCGCCATGCCTTCCAGAAAGCCGCCGAAGCCCCAACCGATTAAAAGAATCAAAACGCGTTTGTCGTGGCTGACGCTGGTCAACATGTCTTTAATCGTGTCCATTGCCTTCGTGTGCAACGTCAAGTTGTAAGTGAAAATTGCGGCGACGATGACGAGCAAAATCGGCCAACACGCCAACGCCACACCTTCAAGCACGGATTCAATCGCACGGGCACTTTCCATGTTCCAGACGCCCATGCCCGCCGCCAGCGAAATTATCAGCGCGACGAGACACGCTTTCCACGGTGCCATTTTGATAATGCTGAGCGCGACCACCAGCCACAAAATCGGCGACAGCGCAAGTAAGAACATCAATTTCTCCGACCTCCTTAAATCAACCGAAAAATAAATCCACGCGGCAATTTTCTATGACGGGTGAAAAAATTCCTGCCTTGTTAAAAATTTTCTGTCAACAAACGCGAATCAATCTGCGCGGGAAATTTTTATGCGCCGTTAAAATTTCACTGATAAAATCTTCGGCGAGGTGATTGACATGAAAAACCCGCTTTAAAAGCGGGGGAACAGTTGGAGTTATCCTCAACGTTATTGCCGTGTGTCAAGGTTGCTTTGAAATTGCCGAAAACTTTGACGCGCAACGTGCCGGCTTAACAACGAATTACAAAAATTTGCTGAGGTGATTGACATGAAAAACCCGCTTTAAAAGCGGGGGAACAGTTGGAGTTATCCTCAACGTTATTGCCGTGTGTCAAGGTTGCTTTGAAATTGCCGAAAACTTTGACGCGCAACGTGCCGGCTTAACAATGAATTACAAAAATTTGGGGAGTGATTGACATGAAAAAAATTTTTTTGAGCGTCGCGACGAGTTTCGTTTTGTTCGCGAGCAATTTCTTCGCGCAAAATGTTTCGGCGCAGTGCAACGGCGATTGCAGTCGGAACGTCAATTATTATTGCGAATGCGGTTGCTCCGAAGAGTATCCGCTTGACGGCGAAGGTTACAATAATATTCCGCCCGACACGGAAAATCTGAACGCGGGCAATTATTCAAACTTCGCGGTTGAAGTTTTGAATTTGGTCAACGCCGAGCGCGCAAAAGTCGGTGCGCCGCCGCTTCGACTTGCTCAAGATTTGCAACAGTCGGCGGCGATTCGTGCGCGGGAAATTATTCAACTGTTCAGCCACACGCGCCCCGACGGTTCGGATTGTTTCACGGTGATTGGAAAAAAAGGCAACACGTGCGGCGAAAACATTGCGGCGGGACACGGCACGGCGGCGGAAACTGTCGAGCAGTGGATGAATTCCCAAGGTCACCGCGAAAATATTTTGAATCCCGCATTTCGTGAACTGGGCGTCGGCTACGCTTACGAAGATTATTCGACGTATCATCATTACTGGGTGCAACTTTTCAGAGGCTAAGTTACTTTTAAAAAGTAACCAAACAGCTGACGCGCCGCAACGTTTTCGACGTCCGAAATTTTATTGCCGCGTGCCAACTTGATAACGAATTACAAAAATTTTTTTGGAGTGATTGACGGTGAAAAAATTATTTTCAATCGTCACAATAATTTTCCTCGTTGCCGCAATGAACGTCACGGCTCAAGCGCAAAAAATTATCGTGACGCAAACATCAACGGCGCGTTGGACACAGGAAGGCGACCCCGAAAAATTCGCGGCTGAAGTTTTGAAGTTGACAAACGCCGAACGTGCGAAAGTCGGTGCTCAGCCGCTGAAATTTTCCAAAGACTTGACGGCAAGCGCGCTGATTCGTGCATTGGAGTTGCCGCAAAAATTTTCTCACACGCGCCCGAACGGCTATAATTTCGCGTCGGCTTTCGTCACGGGCAAAGGACACGTTATCGGCGAAAATCTTGCGGGCGGTCAAAAAACTCCCAAGCAAGTCGTTCAAGCGTGGATGGATTCGCCCGGGCACCGCAAAAATATGTTGAGCAAAAATTTCAGCGAACTGGGCGTCGTCTACCGTTATATTCCGCAATCGAAATACAAACATTACTGGGTGCAACATTTTCGCGGGTGAAATTTCTTCGTCAGACAAAAATTTTTGTTTGAGCTTTGAACGTCACTTGCAGAAATTTTTTGACGGCGGCAGGGGAATTCGACACTGCGGCGAATAGTCAAGCAAAG
>CAMUZL010000025.1 GCA_947165185.1 uncultured Selenomonadales bacterium | reverse complement strand
AATATTTTAATCGAATACCAAAGTATTTTATAGATTGTCAACTGATATGTCAAATACCTGCCCAAGAAAAATAGCGCATATCAAGCGCAAAACGGGCGGCGAAATTCCTGCTTAACAACGCGGCGAAGTGCTGATATAATTCGTGGAAATTTTTTTGTGAGGTTTTGCCAATGCTTAAGTATCGCGACGAACTGGACAAGATGCCGTCTTATGACGGCGTGGAAAAAAATTATCGAATCAAAGTCAACGCCAACGAATGCACGCTTGCACTGCCGCCGTTGGTCGAAGAACGCGTGATGAATCGTTTGGCGCACGTTGCTTTCAATCGCTACCCGAACGAGGAATATTATTCGCTGGTCGAACAGATCGCGAAAAATTTTTCCGTGGACGACGAGCAAATTTTATTGGGCGGCGGGTCGAGCGAGATTATCGAAAAAGTTTTTCACGCGTTCGGCGGCAAAAATAAAAAAGTCGTCTTTCCGCAACCGAGTTTTTCCATGTATAAAATTTACGCCAAAGCCGCCGAATCCGAAGGAATTCCCTTCGACTTGGACGAAAATTTTAATTTGGACGTGGACGCGTTCATAAAAAAAATTCGCGAAGTCAACGCGAATCTTGCCGTAGTGTGCAACCCGAACAATCCCACCGGAAATGTTTTGTCGCCCGCGCAGGTCGAAAAAATTGCCGCGTCGATTGACTGCGCGTTTTTGCTTGACGAAGCTTACGTCGAATTTTACGGACGCTCTGCGGTCAATCTCGTCGCGAAATATCCGAATTTGCTTGTCGCCCGAACTTTTTCCAAAGCTTACGGATTGGCGGGCGCACGCGTCGGTTACATGATTGCTCAACGCTCCGTCACGCGCATGGTCAACAAAACTTTTATGCCGTATCATTTGAATTCGCTGAGTTTGGTGACGGCGGACATTGTCTATCAAATGCGCGACGAATTTGTTCCGCGCCTGCAGATGATTGTTGCCGAACGCAAACGCATGAGCGAGCAGCTTGAAAAACTTTCGGGCGTCAAAGTTTTTCCGTCGGAAACGAATTTTATTTTGTTCCGCACGGAGCGGGCAGCTGAATTGAAAGATTATCTGGAGACGCTGGACATCGGCATAAGATATTTTTCGCCGAACGCCGTTGGACTTAAAAATTGCCTGCGAATTTCAATCGGCACGCGTATCGAAAACGACGAAGTTTTTGCCGCGATAAAAAATTTTTTGGAGGGCGCACAATGAGAGTCGGCAAAATCAATCGTGCGACGAACGAGACGAAAGTTGACGTTGAAATAAATCTTGACGGCACGGGCAACGCGGAAATTTCTTCCGGCGGCCGCTTTAAAAGCGGCGGAACAGCTGGGGCTTTCCGCAACCGCTCGACAACCGTAGATTATCATCGTGTTTAAACGCGATAACGGAGGCAATGTAATGCGAACAGGCAAACTTGAACGCTCAACGAACGAGACGAAAGTTGACGTTGAAATAAATCTTGACGGCACGGGCAACGCGGAAATTTCTTCCGGCGGCCGCTTTAAAAGCGGCGGAACAGCTGGGGCTTTCCGCAACCGCTCGACAACCGTAGATTATCATCGTGTTTAAACGCGATAACGGAGGCAATGTAATGCGAACAGGCAAACTTGAACGCTCAACGAACGAGACGAAAGTTGACGTTGAAATAAATCTTGACGGCACGGGCAACGCGGAAATTTCTTCGGGCGTCGGATTTTTTGACCACATGCTGAAACTTTTCGCGGCGCACGGACAATTCGATTTGAAACTTTCCTGCGCGGGCGATTTGGAAGTCGACGGGCACCACAGCATTGAAGACATCGGAATTACTTTGGGCGCGGCGTTAAAATCTGCCCTCGGCGACAAACGCGGCATCACGCGCTACGGAACTTTTTTTCTGCCGATGGACGAAACTCTTGCGCTTGTGAGTTTGGACATCAGCGGGCGACCGTTTTTGGTCTGCGACACGGGCGAACTTGCCCCGACAATCGGCGGCTTTGACACGGAACTTGTCGAAGAATTTTTGCGCGCCTTCGCGTTCAACGCGGGATTAACTTTGCACGTGAAAATTTTTTACGGCAAAAATTCTCACCACAAGGTTGAAGCGATTTTCAAAGCGTTGGGGCACGCGCTCCGAATTGCCGTCAGCCGCGACGAAAAAATTACGGGCGTCCCGTCGACAAAAGGCGTCCTTTGAAACGGAGGTTGTGCGATGAATTTTTTCGTGACAGGCAACGAAATTTTTAAAACCGGAATTGATTTAAACTTCATTGCGTCGACGAAAAGCCACGGCGCAAATTTTTCAGCTGAAGGACAAAGTTTGAGCGAAAGTCTTTCAATCGCGCAAGAAATTTTCGGACGAATTAAACGCGGCAAAATTGATTTCGTGCTGATTGGTTTGGCTCCCGACTGTTTGTTTCAAGGCGGCGACGTTGACAAAAATTTAAACGCGCTGAACAAATATCTGAAACTTTGCATTGATGGCGGCGCAAAACCCGTCTGCTTGATTTTCCCCGTTGCGCCGAGCGTTCGCGAAAGTTGCCGAAAAAAATTTGTGGAGCCGTTGCGTGCGATTCTTGCCGAGCTGAAAAAAATTTATGACTTCGCGCTTGTCGACCTGTTCGATTTTTCGCTTGTCGACGGTTACTTTGACGGCGACTTTTGCTTAACCGAGATGGGAAAACTTTTTGCAAGTTGCGCGTTGGGGCTCAAACTCCACGAAACAATTTTGCCGTTTGAAAATCTGTGCAACATGACTTACGCGTTCTTTCAAGTCATTTCGCGCACGTTCAGTCAAAGATATTTCAACGACGTGATGCGGCGGGTTTTTGCCGAGTCTGTGAAAAAAATTTCCCGCAAAAATAAAATCAAAATCGGCTTTTCGCTTTGGGATCCGTCGATGTGGTGCGGCGACAAACTTTACAAACTTTTTGCCGACAATCCGCGCTTCGAGCCGACGATTTTTTTGTACATGCAGGCCGCAAACAAAAACGAGATCAAGCAACGAGATTTCGCGAAAGGCATTAAAAAATTCCAAACGGCCGGGCTCAACGTTGTCCCCGTGGTCGACGGCGAAACCGTCATTCCGAAACAGGACGTGCTGATTTTTTTGATACCGTATCCCGATTGGTATCCGCTTGACTTTCAAACGACCGTGCTCACCGCCGAAACTTTGATAACGTACATTCCTTATACTTTCGAGATTTCGGACATAGATTTATACGGCAATTTCGTTTACGAAATGGGCTGGAAAGTTTTTTTCGAGGCCGAATTAAACGCGAAATTTGCGGCACGTTTTTGCAGAACCGGCGGCGCGAATTTTTATTACAGCGGCTATCCGAAACTTGACATCTTTGACGACACCGAAAAATTTTCTTTCCCGTGGAAGATGACGCGTCCCGATGCGAAGAAAATTATTTGGGCACCGCATTGGTCAATGAGCGGCTCGTTAAAAAGTTGCGACATGGCTTACGGCACTTTTCATCACAATTTTCGATTCATGTATGAATTTGCCAAAGCACATCCCGAAACGTCGTGGGTTGTCAAACCACATCCGCGACTTTTAACCTCGGCGGTTGAGTCGGGCGTCTTTCCTTCGGTCGAAGCATTTGAAGATTACATTCAAGCGTGGAATGATTTGCCCAACGCGCAGTTTTTCACGGGCGGATATTATCAGGAAATTTTCGCGACTTCCGACGGCATGATTCAAGATTCTTGCTCATTCATTGCCGAATACCAATACACGCACAAGCCGATGATTTATTTGACACGACACGGGCAATATCTCAATGAGCTGGGCAAAAAAATTATGAACGTGTCGTATCGCGTCGACGGGCGGGACTTGGACGGTATCGCCGCGCTGTTGCAAAAAGTTTTTATCGACGGCGACGATCCGTTGAAGGATGCACGGCAAAAAGTTTTCGACGAACTTTTGAACTATCGGCGCGTCAACGGTATGTCGGCGAGCGAATATATTTTCCACGCCATTGCCGACGAATTGACGGGCGACCGATAAATTTTTGGGAGGCTATTTGATGAATTTTTTCGTGACGGGCAACGAAATTTTTAAATCGGGAATTGACTTGCAGTTTATCGCGTCAACGAAAAGTCACGGCGCAAATTTTTCATTCGGCGGGCAAAGTTTGAGCGAAGGTCTTTCAATCGCGCAAGAAATTTTCGGGCGGGTCAAACGCGGCAAAATTGATTTCGTGCTGATTGGTTTGGCTCCCGACTGTTTGTTTCAAGGCGGCGACGTTGACAAAAATTTAAACGCGCTGAACAAATATCTGAAACTTTGCATTGATGGCGGCGCAAAACCCGTCTGCTTGATTTTCCCCGTTGCGCCGAGCGTTCGCGAAAGTTGCCGAAAAAAATTTGTGGAGCCGTTGCGTGCGATTCTTGCCGAGCTGAAAAAAATTTATGACTTCGCGCTTGTCGACCTGTTCGATTTTTCGCTTGTCGACGGTTACTTTGACGGCGACTTTTGCTTAACCGAGATGGGAAAACTTTTTGCAAGTTGCGCGTTGGGGCTCAAACTCCACGAAACAATTTTGCCGTTTGAAAATCTGTGCAACATGACTTACGCGTTCTTTCAAGTCATTTCGCGCACGTTCAGTCAAAGATATTTCAACGACGTGATGCGGCGGGTTTTTGCCGAGTCTGTGAAAAAAATTTCCCGCAAAAATAAAATCAAAATCGGCTTTTCGCTTTGGGATCCGTCGATGTGGTGCGGCGACAAACTTTACAAACTTTTTGCCGACAATCCGCGCTTCGAGCTGACGATTTTTTTGTACATGGAGGCGGCAAACGAAAACGAACTCAAGCAACGTGATTTCGCGCAGGGAATTCGCAAATTCAAAGCGGCGGGACTCAACGTTGTCCCCGTGGTCGAAGGCGAGACCGTCATCCCGAAACAGGACGTGCTGATTTTTTTGATACCGTATCCAAATTGGTATCCCGACGATTTTCAAACAACCGCGCTCACCGCCGAAACTTTGGTGACTTACATTCCTTACAGCTTTGAAAGTTCATTGGCGGACATGTACAAGTGGCCGGTGTATGAAATCGGCTGGAAGATTTTTTTTGACTTTATGTGGAATTTGAAGGTCGGCGCGCTAAACTGCGTGACTGGCGGCGCGAATTTTTATTACAGCGGCTATCCGAAAGTCGACATTTTCGAGGACGCGGAAAAATTTTCTTTCCCGTGGAAGATGACTCGTCCCGACGCGAAGAAAATTATTTGGGCACCGCATCATTCGATAATAAGCCCGTTGAGTCCGGCAAATTATGGCTATGCTAACTTTCAGCACATCTATAAATTCATGTACGAATTCGCCAAAGCGCATCCCGAAACGTCGTGGGTTGTCAAACCACATCCGCGACTTTTAACCTCGGCGGTTGAGTCGGGCGTCTTTCCTTCGGTCGAAGCATTTGAAGATTACATTCAAGCGTGGAATGATTTGCCCAACGCGCAGTTTTTCACGGGAGCCTACTATCAGGAAATTTTCGCGACTTCCGACGGCATGATTCAAGATTCGGTTTCGTTCATTGCCGAATACCAATACACGCACAAGCCGATGATTTATTTGACGCGCAAGGAGCAACACTTCAACGAGGCGGGCAGAAAAATTTTGGACGCGAGCTATTGCGTCGACGGGCGGGACTTGGACGGTATCGCCGCGCTGTTGCAGAAAGTTTTTATCGACGGCGACGACCCGTTGAAAGACGAGCGACAAAAAGTTTTCGACGAGATTTTAAATTATCGGCGCGTCAACGGCATGTCGGCGAGCGAATATATTTTCCACGCCATTGCCGACGAATTGGGCGCGTGATGACGAAATTTGTTTTCGATTTGGACGGCACGATAACCAAAGCCGAAACTTTGCCGCGCCTTGCCGCCGAATTGGATTTGGCGGACGAAATGAAACTTTTGACGGACTTGACGTTGAGCGGGCAAATTCCGTTTGATAAATCGTTCAGACTTCGTTATCTGATTTTGCGCAACATCCCGTTGAAAAAAATTCGGGACATTATGTCGACGATTGAGCTTGACGAAGAAATTTCCGCCTTCATTTCCGCGCACAAAAAAAATTGCGCCGTCGTCACGGGCAACCTGGATTGTTGGATTGAGCCGCTTGCCGATAAACTTGCTTGCGAAATTTTTTCTTCGACGAGTGAGCTTGACGAAAAAAATTCGCCCGTGCTGAAAAAAATTCTGGACAAGGGCGCAACCGTTCGCGAGCTGAAGAAAACTTGCGACAAAATTGTTGCGGTCGGAGAAAGTTTTAACGATGTTTCAATGTTCGAGGCGGCGGACGTTTCGATTGCTTTCGGCGGCGTGCACAAACCGGTTGACGCGGCGATTTCCGTTGCGAATCATGTCGTCTTCGATTCGGGCGCATTGTGTCGGCTGTTAAAAATTTTGGGAGATGAACTTTGATTGAACAACTGGCAAAAAATTTGGAACGCACGCAAAGACACGCTTGCAAACGTCGACGAAAAAAATTGGCGCGAAGTTTTTGCCGAACTCAAACGCATTGACGGGTTCGATTTGCACGGCGGAGTTGATGTCGATTCGCTGATTCGTCAGCATGAAAATCTTTCGGACGCGCTGAACTTGTCGGCGGGGCAAACTGTCTTCGAGGTCGGTTGCGGCGCGGGAGCAAACTTGTATCTTTTTGCCCGCGAAGGTTACACGGTCGGCGGATTGGATTATTCGGCGACGCTGATTGACATTGCGAAAAAAATTCTTCCCGCCGATAAAGTTTCCGAATTAATCTGCGCGGGTGCGGACGAGCTTCCGAACGAAAAAATTTTTGACGCGGTCTTTTCAAACAGTGTGTTCAGTTACTTCGACGATTTGGATTACGCCGGGTGCGTGCTGGAAAAAATGTTGCTCAAAAGTCGGCGGGCGATTGCTGTGCTTGACGTTTACGACGCGGCTTTTGAATCGGAACTTATGGCGGAACGACGACGCACGATTGAAAATTATGACGAACTTTACAAAGGCTTGCCGAAAAAATTTTACCCGAAAAGTTTCTTTGAGGACTTCGCCGCCCGTCACAATCTGAAGATTAATTTCGCCGCGAACGAGCTGAAAGATTACGTCAACGCTCCGTACACATATCATTGTTTCATGGAAAGGAATTGATTTCATGCAGGCGATAATTTTGGCGGCAGGCATGGGCAAACGGCTGAAAGAATTGACGCGGGATAACACGAAATGCATGGTCAAAGTCAACGGCGTCACGCTGATTGAACGAATGCTTCACCAACTGGAAAAGCATCATCTGTCGCGGATTGTCATCGTCGTCGGTTACGAAGGTCAAAAGCTGATTGATTTCATTTCGACGCTCGGAATTCAAACGCCGATTGTTTACGTCAACAATCCGATTTACGACAAGACGAACAACATTTATTCGCTCTTCCTCGCCAAAGAATATCTGCGCGGCGAAGATACGCTGTTGTTTGAATCGGATTTGATTTTCGAAGACGCGGTACTTGACGAACTTGTAAACGACCCGCGTGAAACTCTCGCGCTTGTTGACAAATACGAAAGTTGGATGGACGGCACCTGTTTGAAAGTCACCGACGACGATAAAATTCGGCAGTTCATTCCCGGCAAAAAATTCAACTTCAAAGAAACCGAAGGCTGTTACAAGACCGTCAACATTTACAAATTCAGCCGACATTTTTCCGAAAATCTTTACGTGCCGTTTCTGGACGCTTACTCAAAAGCTCTGGGCAACAACGAGTATTACGAACAAGTTTTGCGCGTCATCATGATTTTGGACGAGCCGGAAATTCGCGCCAAACGGCTGAACAATCTGCGCTGGTATGAAATTGATGACATTCAGGATTTGGACATTGCCGAATCAATTTTTGCGCCCGACGACGACGAAAAAGTTTCGCGCATTCAAAAACGTTACGGCGGCTATTGGCGTTATCCGAAGCTGTTGGATTTTTGCTATCTGGTCAATCCGTATTTCCCGCCGCCGAAATTGATTGACGAGCTGACTGCCTCCGCACCGAAACTCTTGACGCAATATCCTTCGGGTATGCGCGTGAACTCACTTTTGGCAGCGAAAAATTTTGCCGTGCACGAAGAAAATATTTTGGTCGGTAACGGAGCCGCCGAGTTGATTAAATCCGTCATGGAAAATTTGTCGGGCAAAGTCGGATTCGTGCGTCCCACGTTCGAAGAATATCCGAATCGTTACGACAAAGCCGAATCGATTTGTTTCACGCCCGCGAACGAAAATTTTTCTTACGGCGTCGACGAGCTGATAAATTTCTTCGGCGACAAAAATCTTTCCGCGCTGGTCGTCGTCAATCCCGATAACCCCACGGGCAATTTCATTCCGAAATACGATTTGATTCGGCTTATTAATTGGGCGGCGGAAAAAAATCTTCGGCTGATTGTTGACGAAAGTTTTGTGGACTTCGCGGACGAAAACGAAACTTTAATCGAACAAAATATTTTGTCGGCGAACAAAAATCTTTGCGTTATCAAAAGTTTGTCGAAGTCGCACGGCATCGGCGGCTTGCGTTTGGGCGTTTTGGCGTCGGGCGACACGAATTTTATTGCCGCGCTGAAAAAATCCGCAGTCATCTGGAATATCAATTCGTTCGCGGAATTTTACATGCAGATTGTCGAAAAGTACAAGCGCGATTATTTTGCCGCGTTACAAAAATTCCGCGACGAGCGCAAACGTTTCGGCGACAAACTTGAAAAAATTCCGAATCTGCGCGTCGTGCCGAGTCGTGCGAATTTCATCATGGTTGAGCTTGTCGGCAAACTTTCCGCCGCCGAAGTCACGAAAAAACTTTTGGTTGAAAACAATCTGCTTGTCAAAGATCTGTCGTCGAAAATCCCCGACAAAAATTATCTGCGTTTTGCCGTGCGAAATTCGGCGGACAACGACAGATTGCTTGACGCGCTGAAAAAAATTCTTTAACGGAGGCTTTCAACTCATGCAAAAAACTTTGGTGCTCATCAAACCCGACGCGTTCGGGAAAAATCATTCGGGCGACATTCTCAAGATTTACGAAGACGCCGGCTTTAAAATCGTCGCGGCGAAAGTCATGCAGATGACCGAATCACTTGCGGCGAAACATTACGCCGAACACGTCAACCGTCCGTTTTATCCCGCGTTGGTCGAATTCATGACGAGCGCGCCGATGATGGCTTTGGTTTTGTCGGGCGATAACGTTATCCAAAAAGTTCGCGAAATTAACGGGGCAACGAATCCCGCCGAGGCCGCCGACGGAACGATTCGCAAACTTTTCGCGGCGGATAAAACTCATAACGCCGTACACGCTTCCGACAGCGAAGAAAGTTCGGCGCGGGAAATTCCGATTTTCTTCAGCGCGGCGGAAATTTTTGACTGAACGATAATTTTCAATGCGAACGGCAAAATTTTTCCTGATAACCGCGGCTGCGGTCGCGGGATTTTTTTTCGCGCTGACCAACGGCTCAGTCGAAATTTCTTCCGCGCAGGTTTTTTCGACGTTGGCAGGCTCAACCGAACTTGACGAAACGCGGCGACAAATTCTGGAAAATATTCGTCTGCCGCGTGCGATTGTCGCAATGCTTGTCGGCGTGAATTTGTCATTGTCGGGTGCGATTTTGCAAGCCGTGATGAAAAATCCGCTCGCTGACCCGCACATAATCGGAATTTCGTCGGGCGCGGGACTATTTGGAATTTTCGTGCTGATGATTTTCGACGACGCGGGCAAAATCATGACGCCTGCGGCATTTGTCGGCGCGTTGCTTGCGGCGGCGTTGATTTATGTTTTGGCGTGGAGAGACGGAATCAGACCGATTCGCGTAATTTTGGCGGGCGTGGCAGTCAGCGCATTTCTCGGCGCGGGAATTTCGGCGTTGCTGATTTTCGCGGGCGACAAAGTTCACGGCGCATTGTTGTGGATGGTCGGCGGACTTTCGGCGCGTTCGTGGCAACACGTGTGGATTTTGTTGCCGTATTCAATCGCGGGCACGGCGTTGACATTTTTGGCGGCGCGTCATTTGAATGTTTTGCAACTCGGCGACGAAGTGGCGACGGGTTTGGGCGTGCGCGTCAATCTCGTGCGCTCGCTGTTGACGGCGGTCGCGGCACTGCTTGCGGCGTCTGCGGTGTGTGTCGCGGGCTTGCTCGGATTTGTCGGCTTGATTGTTCCTCACACGGCGCGATTGATTCTCGGCTCGGATTATCGAATACTTTTACCCGGCGCGGCATTTTTGGGCGCGGCAACCGTCACGATAAGCGACACAGTTGCGCGAACGATTTTTGCGCCGACTGAATTGCCCGTCGGAATTTTGACGGCTTTGCTCGGTGCACCGTTCTTCCTGTATTTGCTCAGACGCGAATTGTAATTTCAGCTTTAAGCTTCGAGCTTTAAGCTTTAAGGAAACTTCATCAACCGTCACCCTTAAAGCTCAAAGCTTACAGCTTAAAGCTCACCACGGAGGTTATCTTGGACAAAAAACTCAAACTTTTAACTTACGGCTGTCAAATGAATGTCGCCGACTCGGAACGCATGGCGGGCTTGCTCGCGAAAATCGGTTACACGTTGAGCGACGACATTGAAACTGCCGATTTAATTTTGTTCAACACCTGTTGCGTGCGTGCCACTGCCGAAGATAAAGTTTACGGGCAGATCGGTCGGCTCAAAGCTTTAAAGCGTGCGCGTCCCGAATTGATTATCGGCGTGGCGGGTTGTCTCGCGCAGAAGGACGGCGAAAATTTAATCAAGCGCAATTCGCACGTCGATTTTGTTTTGGGCACGGGACAAAGTTCGGAAGTTGCCCGCGTCGTCGAAAGTTTGGAGCGCGAACGAAAACATTTCGTCGACACGTCAAACGTCAGCGGCGAAATTCCGACGGAAGTTTTTCCCGTACGCGGCGGAACCGTTTCGACGTTCGTGCCGATTATGTACGGTTGCGATAATTTCTGCACCTATTGCATCGTGCCGCACGTTCGCGGCCGTGAACGCTCTCGCAAGCCCGAAGAAATTTTTTCGGAAG
Organism: uncultured Selenomonadales bacterium; assembly: GCA_947165185.1. GTDB lineage: Bacteria > Bacillota > Negativicutes > Selenomonadales > Selenomonadaceae > Quinella. Next base: position 4,489 of record CAMUZL010000025.1, on the reverse strand, counting down.
TTCGTCAGGCCGTCGCCGAAGGTTTTAAGGAAATTACTTTGCTCGGACAGAACGTCAACTCTTACGCGGGCGGAATGACTTTTGCACAGCTGTTGACTGCCGTCGACAAAATTTCGGGCGTCGCTCGTCTGCGATTTATGACAAGTCACCCGAAAGATTTATCGGACGAATTGATTGCCGCCATTGCGAACGGGGAAAATATTTGCGAACACATTCATTTGCCCGTGCAACACGGCAGCGATAAAATTCTGCGCCGCATGAATCGCGTTTACACCGTCGAAAATTATTTGCGTCTCGTCGAAAAAATCCGCGCCGCAATTCCGAACGTGAGCTTGACGACGGATTTAATTGTCGGCTTCCCCGGCGAAACGGACGAAGATTTTTCCGCGACGTTGAATTTTCTGCGCGAAGTGAAATTCGATGCCGCGTTCACGTTCATTTACTCGAAACGTTCGGGGACACCCGCCGCCTCGTTCGACGAACAAGTTGCCGACGAAATTAAACACAGCCGCCTTGAATCACTGATGAAAGTTCAAAACGAAATCAGCCTTGCGAAAAATCGCTTGCTAAAAGATTCCGTCGTTGAAGTTTTGGTCGAAGGCGCAAGCAAAACGGACGAAAATATTTTCACGGGGCGCACGCGGTCGAATAAATTAATTCTGTTCGCGCACGGCAACGAACACGCGGGCGACTTCGTCAACGTCAAAATTTCTCAGGCACAAACGTTTTTGCTCAAAGGCACAGTTCAATAAAAAAACTCCCCGTCACCAATCGGCGGGGATTTTTTTTGAAACAATCGCTTGCGAAAAAATTTTTCGACGGTTATTATCAAACGGAAAAATTCATCTGAAAGGCGTTGATTGACACATGGACAATTACGTTGATGGCATGAAAGAATTTTTGAAGTCCGACGCGGTGGACACGTCGAAAATTCCTTACAAGCGCGTTTTGGCTGTCGGCGACGTTCACGGGCATTTTACCGAGTTCATATCTCTCTACAACAAACTTGATTTTTCGGACGACGATTTATTAATTCTGCTCGGCGATTTGATAACCGGCGGCAACGAAAATTTGTCGATGATTCGTTGGGCAATGGCGGCAAGTCAAAAACCGAACGTCATCATATTAATGGGCAACGCCGAAGATAATTTTCGGTTCGGTTCATTCGGGAAAGAATTGCGCAAAGCCGCCGAAAGTGAGCCGCAATTTGTCGCAGACGTGACTGACTTTATAGAAAATTTGCCGACGCATTTCATGTTGGACGGATTTTTTTTCTGTCACGGGGGCATCGACCCCAAAAAGCCGTTGACGGAACAATCCGAAGATGAACTGCTTTACACGCGTCCGCAGAAATTCGCCAAAGAATATCTCGGCGAGACGTTGATTGTCGTCGGGCACACGCGAGTTCAATATTTCGACAAAAATTGCAGCGTGCCCGCCAAATTTTCCAAAAGAAATATTTTGTTGCTCGACACGGGCGCGAGAGATACCGGCCTGATTTCTTGCGTCGACGTGCTGAGCGGAAAATTTTGGCAGAGCGACGTAAAATTTGTGCCGCAAATTTAATGTGACTTTCACCGGTCCGTTAAGGTGCTTTAACAATGGCAGGTTATAATAGCCGCGCATAAGGCGGAGGCTTATGCGATTAAACAGCTCCTTGAAAATTAAATATCGAACGTGCAAAAAAATTTGGAGGCGCATTGCAAATGACTTACGAAAGAATTTTGGTTATCGGCGACATTCACGGCAATTTTGAAAGGTTGATGTCGCTGTATGCGAAGTTGAACGTTACGGACAAAGATTTTTTGATTTTCCTCGGCGACTACGTAGATCGCGGCAATGAAAATGTCAAAACCTTGAAATGGATTATGCGCGAATCGCAAAAGCCGAACGTCGTCGCCCTGTGCGGCAACCATGAATATATGCTGGGAAGGTATATCGTCACCGGAGCAGTTCGCTTGGACGCCGAAAATAAAACGTTGCGAGAAATCGCTTTGCAAAAACGCACGGAGCCGCATTTCGATGACGAGGTGCTTGCGTTCCTGAAAACTTTGCCGTTTTTGTTTGACATGGAAATTCGCGGCAAGAAATATTTTTTCTGCCACGCGGGCGTTGAGCCGGAATTGCCGCTTGAGGAGCAAGACGCGTTTGACATCATTTTTATCCGCGACAAATTTTGGACGCTCTACGACGGCGACGCGATAATCGTTGCGGGACACACGCCGTTGATGTACATAAAGTCTGACGAAGAAATTCAAGCGATATTGACGAAATTGCAAGCTCGTCCCGAAAATCAAGGCCGACCGTTGGCGGAAATTGTGCAACGAATTCTTGACTACTGTGAAGGCCACGGGCTTAACACGCCGTTTCGCTTTGACGTAAAGAAGGCTTTGACTGTCACGGATTGTAAACCGCAGTGGCGACGCGGCGGAAAAATTTTGCTGATGGACACGGGTGCCGTGTGGCCAAACGGTCACATTTCTTGCGTCGACATCTTGAGCGGAAAAATTTGGCAGAGTGATTAATTATTTCGTATCCGATTAGTTAGCCGTTTAAATCTAAAAAAAATCCCCGTCGATTATGGCGGGGAATTTTTTTATGCGTCCAAAAGTTTCAAGGCCGCACGATATTTTTCGACGCGGGCGAAATCTTTCGGCGTCGGATTTTTTATTCGCGACAAATCAGAATTGTGTCGGAGGTCGGCAATTTTCACGCGCCTTGCCAACGAATTTGATTTTATCGCCGTTACGTAATCGAAATACGGAATTTTTTCGTCGTGCGTCAAAAGTTTCAACGCGGCAGTTTCGTCGTCGGTGAGCGGAATTTTTTCGTGCAACTCGTCCAAAGTCAAAGGCGTATCTTCAATCGTGTCGTGGAGCAACGCAACGATAATCGCCGAAATGTCGTCGGAAACCTGCGCGGCGACAGTCGACGGATGATTTATGTAATCTGCGCCCGATTTGTCGACTTGCCCGCGGTGAGCTTCCAAAGCCGTTTGAAATGCGCGGCGAACTCTTTCGTCGCTGTGATTGGCAAAATTAATCATGGCTCAATGGTGGAACAATCTGACGTGAGTGAACGCCATCGCAATGCCGTATTTGTCGCACGTCTCGATAACATTGTCGTCGCGAATAGATCCGCCGGTTTGCGCAATGAATTCGACGCCCGATTTATGCGCACGTTCAATATTGTCGCCGAACGGGAAAAATGCATCCGAGGCAAGCGACACGCCGCGCAGATTTTTCAGCCAGGAAATTTTTTCGTCGTCGGTAAACGGATTCGGCTTCACGGTGAAAAGATTTTGCCACGTGTCGTCAAAAGTTTCGCCGCCCAAATAAACATCAATCGCGTTGTCGCGGTCGGGACGCTTGACGCCTTTTTTAAACGGCAGCTCAAGAACTTTCGGGCATTGGCGCAGGAACCAATAATCAGCCTTGTTGCCCGCCAATCTCGTGCAGTGAACGCGACTTTGCTGCCCCGCACCGACACCGATAGCCTGACCGCCTTTCGTGTAACAAACCGAATTCGACTGCGTATATTTCAGCGTGATGAGCGCGGTGAACAAATCGCGGCGCGCTTCGGGCGTGAAAGTTTTATTCGCTGTCGGCACGTCGGCTAAGCAGTCGTCGGAAATTTTTATGTCGTTGCGTCGTTGCTCAAAAGTCACGCCGAAAACTTGTTTGGTCTCGACGGCAGGCGGCTCGTAATCGGGATTCATTTTGAGCACAAGATAATTTCCGCCGCGTTTGGACTTCAAAATTTCCAGAGCTTCAGCCGTGAACGCGGGCGCAATAATTCCGTCGGAAACTTCGCGCTTGAGGTAACGGGCGGTTGATTCGTCGCACTCGTCGGACAGAATCGCGAAGTCGCCGTAGGAACTCATTCGGTCGGCACCGCGTGCGCGAACGTAGGCGGCGGCCTGCGGGCTTAAATCTTCGTCGGCGAAATAAATTTTTTTCAACACGTCGTCAAGCGGCAAACCGACTGCGGCACCGGCGGGGCTTACGTGCTTGAAACTTGCGGCGGCAGGCAGATTCGTCGCCTCGCGCAGTTCGCGGACAAGTTGCCAGCCGTTAAGCGCGTCCAAAAGATTTATGTAACCCGGTCTTCCGTTGAGCACCTCAAATGGAAGTTCGCTGCCCGTCACGAAAACTTTCGCGGGCTTCTGATTCGGGTTGCAACCGTACTTCAATTCCAGTTCGTTCATTTCAATCACCTCGGCGGAAAATTTCGGCGACCGTTAAAGAATTCCTGCCGCAGAAAATTGAGACCGTCACGAACGCCGCCAAAATCAGAGGCCGTCATGGATGACGGCCTCGCCCGCAACGAAAACATGGATGTTTTCTTTGCGGGCACACGGGCTGACCGCAGCTTACACGTTGACTTTACGAACGAGTAGCCGCCCCGCGAGGTGCCTTTTCTTTGGTTACTTTCTTTGGGCACTCGAATGTACAATCTAAGTGCAACAGATGAAAAACTCATAGTTTCC
>CAMUZL010000024.1 GCA_947165185.1 uncultured Selenomonadales bacterium | reverse complement strand
GTCAACAACACAGCCGGCAACTCGGTCAACAACACAGCCGGCAACTCGGTCAACAGTTCAGCTATCAACTCGGTCAACAGTTCAGCTATCAACTCGGTCAACAGTTCAGCTGGCAACTCGGCTATCGGTGGGGATTTGCGCGACTCTTTGTTCGGCGCTTACCTCAACCATCCCAACCACTCCGCTGAAACTTTTGCGCGGCTCCTTGAGGCTTTTTCGTCACTCGCGCCCGATAAATTCGACAAGCTCTCGAACCTCATCTACCTGCTCGACAAGATTATCGCCGCTGACGAAAAAAATCGTCTTGCGCTTGCTTACCGCGCCCTGCTTGAGCAACTTGACACCGATAAAAAGTCTGCCGAAGATAACAAAGAGAAAGCGCTTTTGGGCATGTATGGGCGGTTGCGGCCCGGCGAACCGCCCAGCGCAGATAACGCGCTCAACATGATTAATTCGCTTTTCTTTGACCCGCGCCGTTACGACCTCGCGCAGGTTGGCAGGTACAAAATCACCAAAAAGCTCGGTTGGAAGCGCCGGCTCCTCGGTAAGACTCTCGCCGAGCCGATTTTCGACCCGAATACCGGAGAAGTCCTCATTCCCGCTGACATTCCCGTTACTCAAGAATTACTTGATAATGTTCCCGTTGAACGCGAACCCGAAATTTTCAACCTCCAAATCGACGAAGCTCACGGCGGTTTTTTCAATCCCGTTCACCTGCACGTTAAATCCGATTGCGGCAACTTCACCATGCTTTGTGCGCCCTCGCTGTCAATCACCGACAACCGCACTATTTGCATTGCCGACATCACCACCGTTATCGGCTACATTTTCGACCTCTTCGCCAAAGTCGGCCTCACTGACGACATCGACCACCTCGGCAACCGTCGCGTCCGCGCGGTGGGCGAACTGCTTCAAAATCAGTTCCGTATCGGTATGAGCCGCATGGAGCGCGTTATTCGCGAACGCATGACTACTCAGGACGCCGAACTTGTCACTCCGCAGAACTTAATCAACATCCGGCCCGTCGTCGCTGCCATCAAGGAATTTTTCGGCTCCAGTCAACTTAGCCAGTTCATGGATCAGCACAATCCGCTGTCTGAACTCACTCACAAACGCAGACTTTCCGCGCTCGGGCCGGGTGGACTCTCTCGCGAACGCGCAGGTTTTGAAGTTCGTGACGTTCACAACTCTCACTACGGCAGAATGTGTCCCATCGAAACGCCGGAAGGTCCCAACATCGGCTTAATCGGCAGTCTGTCTAACTTCGCTCGCGTTAACAAATTCGGATTTATGGAAACGCCCTACAGACTCGTCGACAAAATCAATCACAAAGTTACCGATACCGTTCGTTATCTCACCGCCGACGAAGAGGAAGCTCTCGTTATTGCGCAGGCCAACGAACCGCTCGACTCTGACGATTGGTTTCAAAACGAACGCGTCACTGCCCGCGTCAACGAAGAAACTACCAAAGTCCACCGCGACGCCGTCGACTTCATGGACGTCAGCCCGAAGCAAGTCGTTTCCATTGCCACTGCCATGATTCCGTTTCTCGAAAACGACGACGCCAACCGTGCTCTTATGGGCGCCAACATGCAACGGCAAGCCGTTCCGCTGCTCAAAACTCAAGCGCCGTTGGTCGGTACCGGTATGGAATTCAAAGCTGCTTGTGACAGTGGCGTCATGATTCTTGCTAAACGCGCAGGCACCGTCGCACGGGTCGATTCCACCTCCATCACGATTGTACCTGAAGGGACTAGGGACTCGGGACTAGGGACTAGGGATTTCGATACCTACCACCTTACCAAATTCGCACGCTCAAATCAAGGCACCTGTATTAATCAAATTCCCATCGTTACCGAAGGCATGCACGTTGAGCAAGGCGAACCTATCGCTGACGGACCCGCTACCTCTTTCGGCGAACTCGCGCTCGGTTACAACATCCTTGTCGCCTATATGCCTTGGGAAGGCTATAACTACGAAGATGCCATCTTGCTTAGCGAAAACCTCATTAAGCACGATATCTTCACTTCTATTCACATCGAAGAATATACCTGTGACGCTCGCGAAACTAAACTCGGCGCCGAAGATATCACTCGCGACATTCCCAATGTTTCCGAAGACGCGCTCACCAATCTCGACTCCGACGGCATTATCGCCATCGGCGCAGACGTTCGCACCGGCGATATCCTTGTCGGTAAAGTTACTCCCAAAGGCGAAACCGAACTCACTGCTGAAGAAAGACTTCTGCGCGCTATCTTCGGCGAAAAGGCTCGCGAAGTTCGCGATACCTCTCTGCGCGTTCCTCACGGCGAATCCGGCAAAGTCGTCGCCGTCGATATTTTCGACAGACAAAACAACGACGAATTGGCTCCGGGCATCCTTAAGCAAGTTCGCGTTTTCATTGCTCAGAAACGAAAAATTTCCGTCGGCGATAAAATGAGCGGCCGCCACGGCAACAAAGGCGTCGTTTCCGATATCCGTCGTCAAGAAGATATGCCTTTCTTACCCGACGGCACGCCCGTTGACATCGTTCTAAATCCGCTCGGCGTTCCTTCTCGCATGAATATCGGGCAGATTCTTGAAACTCATCTCGGTATGGCCGTCAGACATTTGGCCGCTCTTGACAACAAGCGCTTCTCTCACGATTTTTGCATTGCTTCTCCTGTTTTCGACGGCGCTCGCGAAGATGATATTTTCTACACCATTGACTTGGCTCACCTCCCTCATGACGGCAAAACCGTTCTTTTCGACGGCAGATCCGGATTGCCGTTCGAAAATCGCGTCACCGTCGGTTGCGTCTACATGCTTAAACTTCATCATCTCGTTGACGATAAAATCCACGCTCGCTCTACAGGACCTTACAGCCTCGTCACTCAACAACCTCTCGGCGGCAAAGCTCAATTCGGCGGTCAACGTTTCGGCGAAATGGAAGTTTGGGCTCTGGAAGCTTATGGCGCTGCTTTCACTCTTCAAGAAATTCTTACCGTCAAAAGCGATGACGTTGTCGGCAGGGTCAAAGCCTACGAAGCCATTGTCAAAGGCAATAATATTCCGGAACCGGGCGTGCCCGAATCTTTCAAAGTGCTCATCAAAGAACTTCAATCTATCGGTCTCGATATTCGCGTACTTTCGGCTGATTCCAATGAAATTTTCATTCGCGACGACGACGATGAGGTCGCCATTAAGAAAAACGCCAATGAATTGGATATCGATGTCGGCAACTTCGCTGACCACGAGGTAAAACCGCCCGAAGAGCCTTTCCCGGAAGACGCCTCCGGCAATGTGCTCTCTGACGAAGAGTTCGACGCTCGCTTGCAGAATTTGGGCCGCTCTCAAAACCTTGACAATCACTCTTTCGAGTCTCTTGATAACGATTGGAATTGCGAATAGCGTCTTGTCAATCGGAGGATGGAGATTTCACTTATCTGCAAAGGAGACTTTTCATGCTCGACGTTAATATTTTCGACTCCATGCGCATCGGCCTTGCTTCGCCCGAGGTTATTCGCTTTTGGTCTCACGGCGAAGTAAAAAAACCCGAGACCATTAATTATCGCACACTCAAACCCGAACGCGACGGTCTGTTTTGCGAAAAAATTTTCGGGCCTACCAGAGATTGGGAATGTCACTGCGGCAAATATAAACGAATCCGCTACAAAGGCACTATCTGCGACAGATGCGGCGTCGAAGTTACTCGAGCGAAAGTCCGCCGTGAGCGCATGGGGCACATCGAACTTGCCGCGCCCGTCTCTCATATCTGGTATTTCAAAGGTATCCCGTCGCGTATGGGCTTGCTGTTGGATATGTCGCCGCGGGTTTTGGAGCGCGTTTTATATTTCGCGTCATATATCGTGCTGTGGTCGGGCACGTCCGAATTAAAAGTCAAAGACATCTTGACGGAGGGACAATATCGCCTGGCGCGTGAGACTTACGGTCGAGATAACTTTAAAGTCGCAATGGGGGCCGAAGCAATTCAACAGTTGCTTTCCGAAATTGATTTGGACGCATTGGCTCTTAAGCTGCGCGAAGAATTGAATTCGTCGAACGGTCAAAAGCGAGTGCGTGCGATTCGGCGCTTGGAAGTGGTGGAAGCATTCCGTAAAAGCGGCAACAAGCCCGAATGGATGATCTTAACGGTGATACCCGTAATACCGCCGGAACTTCGCCCGATGGTGCAACTCGACGGCGGGCGGTTCGCAACTTCGGATTTAAACGACTTGTATCGGCGCGTCATCAATCGAAACAATCGCTTGCGGCGGCTGTTGAATTTGAAAGCGCCCGACATAATCGTTCGGAACGAAAAGCGCATGTTGCAGGAAGCCGTCGACGCTCTGATAGACAACGGCCGGCGCGGCAGACCCGTAACCGGGCCCGGAAATCGGCCGCTCAAGTCGCTGTCGGACATGCTAAAAGGCAAGCAAGGTCGGTTCCGTCAAAATCTTTTGGGCAAGCGTGTGGACTATTCGGGTCGGTCGGTAATTGTCGTCGGGCCCGAATTGAAGTTACATCAATGCGGGTTGCCCAAAGAAATGGCACTCGAACTTTTCAAGCCGTTTGTGATGAAAAAATTGTCTTCGGACGCGAACTTGACGATAAAAGCGGCGAAGCGCAAAGTTGACCGTGCAAATTCCGAAGTGTGGGGCGTGCTTGAAGAAGTGATCAAAGAGCATCCGGTGCTTTTGAATCGTGCGCCGACACTTCACCGATTGGGAATTCAAGCTTTTGAGCCGGTGTTGACCGAAGGTCGGGCTCTGAAACTGCACCCGTTGGCGTGCACGGCCTACAACGCGGATTTCGACGGGGACCAAATGGCAATTCACCTGCCACTGTCGGCCGAAGCGCAGGCGGAAGCGCGGGTTTTGATGCTTGCCGCAAATCACATCTTGGCGCCCAAAGACGGAAAGCCGATAATCGTGCCGACGCAGGACATGGTACTCGGGACGTACTATCTGACGAAAGTGCGCTCGAAGGGGACCGGCCCCCGCAAACCAAAAGCGTATTCGTCGTTCAATGAAGCGCTCATGGCTTACAACGCCGGCTATTTGCCGTTGCAAGCCGAAATTATGGTGCGTTTGGAGTATGAAGGCGAATTCCAAATCGTCAAAACAAGTCTCGGCCGAATGATTTTTAACGAAATCTTGCCCGAACAATTGCGCCAGTTCTCTCGCGAAGCCGACGGGTCTTTGACTCTCGGTAAAGTCATGAACAAAAAAGAACTCGGCAAACTCGTCGCCGATTGCTTTAACAAATTCGGAGCAACCAAAACCGCTGAAGTTATCGACTCGGTTAAGCGCCTGGGCTATCACTACGCCTGCATTGCCGGTATGACCGTGGCCATTAGCGATGTCATTGTCCCGCCCGCGAAAAAAGAAATTATAGCCGAGACTGCCGACAAAGTTAAACGCGTCGAGACCTTTTTCAATCGCGGGCTTTTGACCGAACGCGAACGCTACGAAAAAGTCATTGCGCTGTGGGAAGACGCCACAAACCGCGTCGCCGATGCCATGATGGATAATATGGACGAGTTCAACCCGATTTTCATGATGGCCGATTCCGGCGCTCGAGGCAACAAGCAACAGATGCGACAACTTGCAGGCATGCGCGGCTTGATGGCTGACCCTTCAGGCAAAACCATCGACTTGCCGATTACCGCCAACTTCCGCGAAGGGCTAAGCGTGTCGGATTACTTCATCTCAAGTCACGGCGCACGCAAGGGCCTCGCCGACACCGCGCTCAGAACTGCCGACAGCGGTTATCTCACGCGCAGATTGGTTGACGTCGCACAGGACGTTATCGTTCGCGAAGAGGACTGCGATATTGAGGAAATTAATCTGACGCTCATTCGGGCGAAATTGGCTACCGATACTTTCGCCGCCTTGGAATTGATGAGCGAATTTTTAATAGGACGCGTCCTGGCCAAAGATGTGTTCTTGCACGCCGATATTGAACCGCTCAAAACCGATGAACTTGTCGAAACGCTCAAAGCTGATTCAATTTTAGACGACGCCGCACTCGAAAAATTGGGCGAATTCGACATACCCGAAATTTGCCTGCGCGGACGAAGCTTGACCGCACCCAACGCCGCCAGTCATTCGCTCGTTTCGGAAGTTATCAAGTTGGGCACCCGCGACGAAACGGCTCGAGCGGCACTGCGCGAAAGTTTCTTGCACGAGATTATCGGTAAAGAATTGGCGCAAGTTGTTTTCGACTTGCCCGCCGGCACCACAATCGACCACGACCTCGCCGAAGCCATTTTGGACGCCGAGGAAATCGCTCAAATCAAGATTCGCCACAACAACATCCGCGGCATTCAAGTCGAAGCAATTGTCGAGGACGTGCACGGCAAGGGCACCGAGACCGTCGACGCCAAAGACGCCGAAAATTACCTCGGGCGCGTCTTGGCACAGGATTTTGCTGACTTCAAAGCCGGCACGAAGATAACGCCCGCGCTTGCGAAAAAAATTTCGGAGAGACCAGGCCGGTTGACCCTTAAAGCTAAAACCGGCGTCATCGAACCCCTGGCAGATCGCATTATCGGTCGCACGTTGGCGGAAAATATTTATGACGAAAACGGCGAACTCCTCGCCCGCGTCAACGAACTGATCGACGAGTCCAATGTTAAAAAAATTTGCGCCGTGCGCGATAAAGTCACGATAAGAAGCGTGTTGACCTGCAAAAGCCCGTTCGGAGTCTGTAAAAAATGTTACGGCCGAGATCTGGCTAATCAAGCTCAAGTCGAAGTCGGCGAAGCTGTCGGAATAATAGCCGCACAGTCTATCGGCGAACCCGGTACCCAGCTCACAATGCGAACCTTCCACACCGGCGGCGTCGCGGGCGGCGATATAACTCAAGGTCTGCCCCGCGTCGAGGAACTGTTCGAGGCCCGAAAACCGAAAAACAACGCGATAATCGCCGAAATCAGCGGCACCGTAAGTTTCGGAGAACCGGATAAAAATAATTTGAAAACAGTAAATATAATCCCGCACGACCCCGCAAACCAACAAAGCCGCGAATACGTCATCCCCTTCGGCGTCACCCCGAAAGTCAAGGACGGCGACTCCATTCAGGCCGGCGACAACATCACCGACGGCGCCAAAAACCCCCACGACATCCTTCGCATCTGCGGCCTGAAGGAAACCCACCGCTACCTCGTCAAAGAAGTCCAAAAGGTCTACAAGTCCCAGGGCGTCGAAATCAACGACAAGCACATCGAAGTGATGGTTCGTCAAATGTTGCACCGTGTAAAAATCGAAGACAGCGGCTCCACGGAATTTTTGCCGGGCGAATATGTCGACGTGAACATTTTCGAGGCGGAAAACACCAAAGCCATTGAGGAAGACCGTGCGCCCGCCGTCGCGAAACCGATTCTGCTCGGCATAACAAAGGCGTCTTTGGCAACGGATTCGTTCTTGAGCGCGGCAAGTTTCCAAGAGACTACCAGAGTTTTGACGGACGCGGCGATTAAAGGCAAAATCGACCCGCTTATCGGCTTGAAAGAAAACGTCATCATCGGCAAGCTGATTCCTGCGGGAACGGGCATGTCGCATTATCGCGATTTGAAAGTCATCGACAACGAGGCAGTTGACGAAGTTTCTGCCGCCGAATAAATTTTTACCGCAAACAAAAAAAGCTCCTCTCGTTTCGGGAGGAGTTTTTTCGTGCGCTCATTGTCGAAGTGCTTGAGCAAGTGCCTGTTCTTCTTCGCGGCTGAGTTTGTAGTTTGAAGCAACGCGCCCGTCCTCAATCGGCTTGACATAACTGCGCTCGGATTCCTGACCGCAAATCGACGAAAGAATTAAGCCGTTGTTGTTCCTGTCCAACATCGCGACACACCAGCTCAAACCTTGACCGGTTTTCTCGAAGGCATCGAAGTGAACCACGGCGACGCGAGTTATTGAACTTCTAATCAGTTCTTCCATCATCGAAATTTTTCGCTCCATTTTTTGTTGTTCGTCGGCAACGTCGTTGAATAACCGCGTGTGTGCCGCCAACATCTGTTCGATACTTTCGCCTTCGGAACCTTCCATCATGCGATTGTAGCGATTTTTTATCGTCGACAGCTCCATATACAAATTTATTATCAGCCCGAACATAATCAAAAGTAAAAATCCGCCCGCCGCGTAAAGCAGAAAATCCGACGTGAACGCGCCACCCATTTTAAAACCTCCTGTAGGGATTAGTAAACCAGCTGCCAGTAGCCAGCTACTACTTCCTAAATTTTTTTGCCAAGTGCTGAATTTTTTTGAACCGAGACCACATGCCCGCCTTACTCAAGGAAATTTTTTCCGCCAACTCGCTGATTGTGCAGGAAGGATTAGCAAGCCGCAATTCCATTGCCTCGCGGATTTTTTTCGTGACGGGATAATTTCTTGCCAGCAAAATTTTTATGTCGGCAATCTGTCGCTGAGAGGCGTCGGCGGCACGATTGAGCGCGGAAGTGTCCATGTTGACCTGGCGATTGACTTGCAGGCGAACTTCCTTCAAGTTGCGCGCCACCTCAAAACGTTCGACGGCATTCGTCGCGCCGATCATGCCGAGAAAATCACAAATCGCGTCGGCTTCGCGCAACCAGACGATGAAATTTTTTTTGCGCTGATAAAGTCCCGCGTTGAACTCCAGGGCCGCCAAAATTTTCTGCACGAACTGAGCTGTTTCAATCGAGCGGGAAACGATTTGCAACAAATATTGCGCTTCGGGACGATTGACGGTACCTTTAGCCAAAAACGCGCCGCGTAACCACGCAACTTTAAATCTCGAACGTTTGAGCAATTCGGGGGCGTCAATTTGCTCCAAAAAATTTTGTACTTCGCCCGTCAAAAAAATCCGCACAACATAAATCAAGTCTTTATTCAACTTTTTTCGTCGAAGGGCGGCAACTTCTGGCTTGACGGAGGGAAAAAATTTTTTCGTCAACGAAATGACTTTCCGAGCGACGGCGGCATTCGTGGTTGAGAATTCCAAACGCCCTTCAAAAATTTTTGTACCGCAAAACAACAGTGCGGCGAATTCCGCTTGCAAAGTTTCAATTTCTTCGCCGAAAATTCGCGCCAATTCATTTTTGACATCTTGAGCGTAACTCGACATGAAAACCTCCGCAAATTTAACTTCAAAAACGCAACGGAAATTCAGAGGCCGACGCGGATTACAAGAGGCCGCACAGGACGTGCGGCCGCCCGCGCATTTCGCGTGATGCGAAATTAGCGGGCACGAGTAATTGACCGTAGTCGAAACCGTCAGACGACGAGCGACCAAACGCTTGAGTTGCGAACGCGCTGAAACAAGTCGACATGCTGAACAAACGAGCGAGTAAAAGTGCTCCACGCAGTGGCGCCCGCCGCGCAGGCGCGGTTTCTTTTGGTTACTTTTCTTTGCCGCCAAAGAAAAGTAACGTAAAAAAATTTCAATCGAAGTAAACGCGCCGAATCGAAGTCGAAAACAAAAAAATTATCTCCTGTTGCCGAGCGTGTAAATAATCTTCATTACTGCGGCGCAAAGTTTTTCGGGGTCGTGGCGTCCGGCTTCGGTTGCGCTCATCAAATCAGCCTTAATCAGCCCGCAACCGAGAGCGTTAATTTTGTCTTCGTCAATTTCGACGGGCGTCGCACCCGTGTTGCGCCACATCTCTTCGGGTATCGGCGCGGAATTCACCAGCACATAATCAATCGCGCCGTGTCCCGTGTGGTCTAAAATCGCTTTCGCGTGTTGAGCGGCGGTGTAACCGTCCGTTTCGCCCGGTTGTGTCAAAACGTTGCAAATGTAAATCTTGACGGCTTTAGATTTTTTCAGCGCGTGAGCAACGCCGTCAACCAAAAGATTCGGCATAATGCTTGTGTACAGACTTCCCGGGCCGAGAATAATTGCGTCGGCGGATTCGATTGCATCAAGCGCGGCGGGTACGGCGGGAACATCTTTCGGGAACAACTGCACGCGTCGAATTTTTTTGTGCGCTTCGGGAATCTGCGACTCGCCTTCGACAACCGTGCCGTCCGTCATAATCGCATCAAGCCGAACGTGTTCTTTGCTCGCGGGAATGACGCGACCTTTAACCGCCAAAACTTTCGACGACTCTTTAAGCGCGGTCTCCATGTCGCCCGTGACTTCATTCATTGCCGCGATAAATAAATTTCCGAAACTGTGACCGGCAAGCGCGGTGTTGCCCTCGAAACGATATTGGAAAAGTTTTTCCATGAGCGGTTCGGTGTCCGCCAAAGCAACAAGACAATTTCGCAAATCGCCGGGCGGAATTATTCCGAGTTCTTCGCGAAGTCTGCCGGAACTTCCGCCGTCGTCCGCAACCGTCACAACCGCCGAAACATTGTTCGTCGAAGATTTTATCCCGCGCAAAAGGACGCTCAAGCCGTGCCCGCCGCCGATAACCGTGACTGCGGGGCCACGTCCGAGTTTGCGTTCCTGATAAATCAAGTCGACGAGATTTTCCGAACGATCGGGAATCAACACGGTAATTATCGAACGAATAATTGAGCGCGTCGAAAACATCATAATAGCCGCGCCGACAAGCAAAATCAGCACCCCGACGAACTTCGTCACCATGTAATTGTAACTGCCGACCGTGCGATAGACGAACATGAAAATTTCTTCTTCGATGCGTCCCAAATATTCGTAATTAATCGCGATTGCGCCGCCGAGACTGAACATCATGACGCCGATTGCAAACAAGAGCAACCAGCGCTTCATTTTCATGCCGGGGTAAAGCCATTTCAACAGATGAAACATTTACAGCCTCCGAGTTCAGCTTTTAGCTTTAAGCTTTTAGCTTTTAGGATTACAAATCGAATCGGCTAAAAGCTGACAGCTGAAAGCTCAAACTTCCCACACGTCGTTTTTCATCAAGTCGCGGTGCTCCAGATTCACGGCGTAACTTTTTTTCGCGAGTAAATCGTAAACGTGTTTGGCGACGAAAACCGAGCGGTGCATTCCGCCCGTGCAACCGATTGCAATAACGAGCTGGCTTTTTCCTTCGCGAATATATTGCGGGACGAGAAAATCAATGAACGAATCGAGCCGCTTGAGATATTCCTGCGTAACGGGCTTTTCTTCGATATACGCGGCGACTTCGGGCACGCTCCCGCTCTTGTGACGCAGTTCCGAAACGTAAAACGGATTCGGCAAAAAGCGCACGTCAAGCACCATGTCGGCATCAAGCGGCATTCCGAATTTGAAGCCGAACGACAAAATTGCAATGTTCATTATTTCGCCGTCGGAATTGCCGAAGAGACGTTGAATTTTTTCGCGCAGTTCAACTTTCGACAAGTTCGACGTGTCGATAATGTAAGTCGATTTTGCGCGAACACTTTCAAGCCGCGTGCGTTCTTTGAAAACGCCGTCGGAAATTCTTGTCGCGGGAGCCATAGGATGGCGGCGGCGCGTTTCCTTGTAGCGGCGAATAATCACGTCGTCGGAAGCGTCCATAAACAACATTTCGTAATCTTGATTTTCTTTGTCCATGTCGTCGAGAACTTGAACGAGGTCGTCAAAAAATTCGCGGCTGCGTGTGTCGACGACGAAAACCATCTTGTTGAAATGCCCCACGGCGTGCGTGCACAGTTCGACGAATTTCGGAATAAAAACGGGCGGCAAATTGTCCACGCAAAAATAGCCCAGGTCTTCGAGGTATCGGCAAGCTTGAGTTTTGCCGCTGCCGCTCATGCCCGTGACGATTATGATTCGCGACTTGTCGGCGAATTCGCCCGCGTGAGTTTCGTTTTGAGTGTCGAGAGTTTCAACTTCCATAAAAAATCTCCTTGCCGTGCACGAACTGCAATTAGAAATGCGAAATGCTTAATGCGTAATGATTTGGTTTTTAATTACGCATTATTTTTTTCAGCCGCGCAGAACGTATTCGTAAACCGCTTTGGCAAAGCCGTCGTTTTCGCAAAGATCCGTGCGATAAAAACAGGATTTCTTGACGGCGGGAATTGCGTTGCCCATTGCGATACTTCTGCCGACCGAGCGCAACATCGGCAAATCGTTTTCGCTGTCGCCGATTGCCATAATTTCCGTGCGGTCAATGCCGAGTTTGTCCGCGATAACTTTCACCGCGCCGGCTTTCGTGCAACCGCCCGCCAAAAATTCCGCGAACAAATCATTTGAGCGCGTGACTTCAACCTGTGCGCCGAAAAATCTTTTAATCTCGCGCATTCTGTTCATGAGTTCTTCGCTCTTGCCGGAAATGCTCAAAAGTTTCGTGACGTTGGCGGTGTGTTCTTGCATTCCGTGCCAACCGACTTCGTTGCCCGTGATTTTTTGCATGTCTTCGTAGTATTGGACATAGCGGTCGCGTTGCGGGAAATAAAGTTCGTCGTCGCTGTAGCTCTGCACGTGCCAGTTGCGTTGCTCAAAAAACGTCAAGATTCTTTTGACGATGGCTTCGTTCATAAATTGCGTGTGGATGACTTCGCCCGCAGACGATTTTATCAACGCGCCGTTGTAAGCGATAATCGGCACGTGCACGCCGAGTTGTTCGGCTATCGGCAGGGTTGCCTTGTACATTCTGCCCGTCGCCAAAACGAAATGCACGCCCGCACTTTCCAGCGCACGAATCGCCTTGATGTTTTCTTTGGAAACGCGACCGCCTTCGGGCAACAGCGTCCCGTCAATGTCCGACACGAACAATTTTACATTCATCTCAATCACTCCGTTAATCAAGTTTGAATTTCCGCGCAGATTATAGCAGGTATTTTTCATTTACACAAAGAAAATTTAGCGCAATGCGGATTGATAGCGCGTCGAATTAATTTTGCGAGGTGAAAAACTTTGACGTTGAAAATTTTGATTGAAAACACGGCACCCGATAACCTGATTGCCGAACACGGATTGAGTTTTTTGGTGGCGACGGAACATGCTAAATTTATTTTCGATTGCGGACACACGGGCGCGGCTTTCGACAACGCGAAGACTTTGGGCGAAAATTTATCGACGATAAAATTTGCCGTGCTCAGTCATGCGCATTACGACCACGCGGGCGGCTTCCCGAAACTTTTGGACGTTGCGCCGATTGAAACGGTTTACACGGGCGAAAATTTTTGGGACGAAAAATTTTCTCGTGACGGCGACGGTTACAAATATCGCGGTTGCGGCTTCGACGAAAATTTTTTGGCGGCTCATAACGTCGAACAAAAAATTTGCCGTGGCGTTGTCGAAATTGATTCCGGCACGTGGCTTGTCGGAAATTTTACGCGGCGTTACGACTTCGAGACCATTCCGAAAAAATTTGTTCGCGGCGAAAAAAAATTGCCCGATAATTTTTCGGACGAAATAATTTTGGTTTTGCGCGACGGCGACGGTTTGGCGATTGTAACGGCGTGCGCACATGTCGGCGTACTGAACATTGTCGCGGACGTTGCCGAAAGATTTTCGCTCCCGATACGCACACTTGTCGGCGGCCTGCATTTGACCGGCGCAACCGGCGAACGAATTTCGCGAACGCTGACCGAGCTGAAAACTTTCGGCGTTGAAAAAATTTTGCCGTGTCACTGTTCGGGCGAAGAATTCATGCAACATTTCAGCGAACGCCCGACGACGGGCACCGTGATAACAATTAGCCGCAATGAAAAAAAAGCTCGTCACAGATGACCGAAAGGAATTACTTTGCACATGAAAAAACTCCCCGCCGAGTTGACGAGGAGTTTTTTTGTTGCTGAATTTTTAGTTCGCGGCGATAACGTAGAAAAAATTTTAACGATACGTCGCGTCAGCTGTTTGGTTACTTTTTAAAAGTAACCGACTTATGCGAGCGTGGAAAGATAACGTTTGACTTCGTCGCCGTCTTCCATTTCCATGACTTTGTCGAGAATTTCTTTCGCCTTCGCAAAGGTGATGTTGCGGATGCGTTCTTTGACACGCGGAATCGAAGGCGCGCTCATCGACAATTCTTTGATGCCCATCGCCATCAAAATAATCGCCGCGTTCGGGTCGGACGCCATTTCGCCGCACATGCCCGCCCATTTGCCTTCTTTGTTCGCCGATTCAATCGTGCGTTTAATCAGGCGCAGGACAGCCGGATTGAAGTGGTTGTACAGGTAGGAAATCTGCGCGTTGCCGCGGTCAACTGCCAGTGTGTACTGAACCAAATCGTTCGTGCCGATTGAGAAAAAGTCGACGTATTTCGCGAGCACGGGAGCCATAACCGCCGCCGCCGGAGTTTCAACCATGATACCGACTTGAACGCTGTCGGAATACTCTTTGCCTTCGTGAGCGAGATCAATTTTCGCATCTTCGACGAATTGTTTCGCGGCAAGGAATTCCTGAACGTTGATAACCATCGGGAACATAATCGCAGCTTTGCCGTAGACGCCTGCGCGGAGAATCGCCTTCAACTGCGGCATAAACAAATCTTTGCGTTGCAAGCTGATACGAATTGCGCGGTAGCCGAGGAACGGGTTTTCTTCGTGACCGACTTGAATATAGGGCAACGGTTTGTCGCCGCCGATATCCATTGTGCGGATGACGCAGAGGCCTTCGCCGTGAGTGACGGATGCGCAGTGTTCAACGGCCGCTTTGTATTCTTTGAATTGATCTTCTTCCTTCGGCACGTCGGTTTTGCCCATGAAGACGAATTCGGAGCGGAACAAGCCAACGCCCGTCGCGCCGTAATTTTTGACAGCCGCGTCTGCGTCCGCAGGGGAACCGATATTTGCAACGAGTTCGACTTCTTTGCCGTCGAGCGTAATTGCGGGTTTGTCTTTGAGTTCGGCGTAGTGCGCTTTAAGTTCTTCCTGCTTTTTGATTTTGGTATCATAGGCAGCGCGTTCTTCGTCGCTGGGACGAATCAAAATTTCGCCCGTTTCGCCGTCGAGGATAACGGGGTCGCCGTCCGCAATTTGAGCAATGCCGTCGCCAACGCCGACAACCGTCGGGATTGCGCGGGTTTTCGCGATAATGACAGCGTGCGCGGTGGTGGAGCCGACGCCGAGAATAACGCCCGCAATTTTGTCCGTGGGAAGTCCCGCGATAACCGAAGGCTCAATGTCTTTGCCCGCGACGATAACTTTGCCCGCGATTTCGGGTTCTTTGATGCCGAGCAAATATTTCGCAATGCGTTTGCCAACGTCGCGCATGTCGACTGCACGGCCGCGGAAGTATTCATCTTCCATTGCCTCAAAAATTTGCGCTTGAGCTTCGTAAGCGTCCATAACGGCTTTCGGTGCCGAGCCGCTCACGTCGACTTGTTCGTCAATCGCGCCGCTCATTGCGGGATCTTCGACCATCATGCGGTGCGCTTCAAGAATGCCGGCCTGTTCTTTGAGACCTTG
Organism: uncultured Selenomonadales bacterium; assembly: GCA_947165185.1. Lineage (GTDB taxonomy): Bacteria > Bacillota > Negativicutes > Selenomonadales > Selenomonadaceae > Quinella. Next base: position 310 of record CAMUZL010000024.1, on the reverse strand, counting down.
TTCGTTAAAGCTGTCGATGCTCTTTTTGAGGTTTTCGGCGACAGCCACGAGTGCGGCGGCAGCTTTTTTCTTTTCGGCGTCTTTCTTGCCGGGTTTGTAGTTGACAAGGAAACTGTCGAGGTTTTGTCCCGCGAGCAAAATGTTACCGACCGCAATGCCCGCAATTACGCCTTTGCCCTTGATTTTTTCTGCCATGAATTTTTCCCCCAAAATTTTACAGAAAAGGGGAGGTGGAAAAATTTAACCTCCTCCCCTAAATCGCAACGGAACGCAAGAATTATTCTTCGCCGAATTTGCTGTCAACGAGACC
>CAMUZL010000023.1 GCA_947165185.1 uncultured Selenomonadales bacterium | reverse complement strand
AAATTTTGAGCCGATAGCCGTATTTCATCACGTCATCCGAAACGGCCTTCAACGCCTCGGCGGCTTCGCGAGTCATCAACGCACAGGGAATTTGGTAGCCGTCGATTCTGTCACCGACGAAATTGTAAGTCGAAAAGTAGCGAATTTCTTGGATAATGTCGGGCACGACTTCCGACAGCACGACGAATCCCGCCGAATCCTCGGGCGACGAAGATTTTTGCGCGTGGGCGGGTGTGACGATTAAGACTGCCGCCAACAACGCAATCGAAAAAATTTTGCTGAGCTTCAAGGTAACAACTCCTTTCAAACATTTGCGGCATTATATCACGCGGGAAAATTTTTTGTAAGTTTTCGCGTCAAATTTCCGCCTCGTCGCAGGTATCTTCGCCGTATACAAAAATTTCGTGGCACGAACAGCGAAACAATTTTCTTTGCGCGTTCCACGAAACATTTTTGCATTCGCGGCAACAAATGTCGGGGAAATCTTCTTCAGGGGGTCTGAAATTTTCTACATCATCAAAGTCAAAAATTTCTTGCTCAACGTCCTGCATGTACCTCAACCTCCCAAAAAAATTTTTTTAGCCTCGATTAGTGACGAAATTATACGCCGCAGTTTATTAATGTCAAGCAAATTTTATCGGTTGTAAACATTTCGCGCAAAAAAAATTTCCCGACCGAAGTCGGGATTTTTTATTCCGAAAAAATGTCGTCGCCGAACGCGTAAAAAATTATGCACACGAGCATAAGCAAAATTATCACGTCGCCCAAATTTAAATCACCTGCCAAAAATTTTCGTCACGTTACAAGCAAGCCCAAAATCAAACCTGCAACGCCGCTTGCCAACAAAACTTTGATCACGCCGATTTTCATTCGGACGGCGATTAACGCGCCGATTAAAATTACCGCGCCTTTCCAATCGAAGGTTGTCAAAAGATTATTCGGGATTTTTTCTGCGTTCCACACGGCAAGCAAAACGAAACTCACGCACGCCGCCGCAATCAACGCCATAACCGCAGGACGCAGGCCGTTCAAAATGCCGTGAATCGCGCCCAAGTCGCCGTACTTAAAAATTATTTTCGCCAGCGCAATGCACAGAAAAATACTCGGCGTGACGAAACCCATCGTCGCACAAATTGCCCCGCCGATACCCGCGATTTTCATGCCCGCGAAAGTTGCCGCGTTAATGCCAATCGGACCGGGCGTCATTTGCGAAATCGTGAATATGTCAATGAACTCGCTTAAACTCAGCCAATGATATGTATCGACGACAGCCGATTGAATCAGCGGCATTGACGCGTAACCGCCACCGACGCACACCAAACTGATTTTCGCGAACTCGAAGAACAGCAGCCAATAAATCAAAAGAATTCCTCCGTCAGAAGAAATATTCGGGGATTGGACGAATACTCACTCGCAACTGCAAAATTTTTGTTAAAGTCAGCCCGTGTCGCCGACGGAATTTGCATCACGCGAAATGCGTCGTGACGGCTCCAAATTTCGCATTGCGGATTGCGAATTGCGCATTACGAATTGATTTTCCAAGTTGCGCCGTTGGGGGTGTCTTCGACGACAATGCCCGCCGCTTTGAGTTCGTCGCGAATTTTGTCGGCGGTCGCCCAATTCTTCGCGGCACGTGCGTCTTGCCTGAGCGACAAAATAATTTTCATGAGCGTGTTGACGAGTTCGGGATTTTCTTCAGATTTTTTTTCTTCGGCAACTTTCGGCACGGGCTGTTCAAACAAGCCGAGAATTTCCGCCATCTCCGCGAAAATGTCACGCACGCGCAAAATAATTCCGCCGTCAATCGTCACGGGTAAAATTTCTCCCGCGCAGAAACCTTTGTAATAATCGCCGACTTCACGCGCCAACTCGAACATTTCGCTTATCGCAAGCGCGGTGTTGAAGTCGTCGTCCATTGCCGCGTAAAAATTCGCAAGCAGACGTTCCGCCACTTCGACAAGCCCGCCGGCTTTGCTCACGGTTATCGCGAAATTTTTTTCGGAAGTGTCTTTGACGAATTCGCCCGCGTGAATTTTTTCCGCCAGCTCTTCGAGTTGCCAATAAGCTTTGGCGAGTTTCAAATAAAATTCTTGCGTTTCGGCAACGCGTTCTTCGTTGAATTCCAGCGGGTTGCGGTAATGGGTCTGCAACAGGCACAAGCGAACGACTTCGCCCGAAAATTTCGCCAAGACTTCTTCGACGGTGAAAAAACCTTTGTATTGCTTCGCCTGCTCGGCGTCGGACTTGCTTTGTTTTTTGTTGCCGACCGTGATAAAACCGTTATGTACCCAATATTGCGCGAAAGAATTTTCGTCGCCGATGGCCGCTTGAGATTGGGCGATTTCGTTTTCGTGGTGCGGGAAGATTAAATCGGATCCGCCGCCGTGAAAATCAAACTTCTCGCCCAAAAATTTCAGCGACATAGCCGAACACTCGATATGCCAACCGGGGCGACCTTTGCCCCAAGGACTGTCCCACGACGGTTCGCCGGGCTTCGCGGATTTCCACAGCGCAAAATCCATCGGGTGACGTTTCGACTCGTTGACTTCGACGCGTGCGCCCGCCAACATGTCGGAAAGTTTTCGGCCGCTCAATTTGCCGTAACTCGGAAGTTTTTCGACGCTGTAAAAAACGTCGCCGCCGTCCGTCACGTAAGCAAAATCTTTTTCGACAAGCGTTGCGACAAGTTTAATGATGTCGTCCATTGTCTCGGAAACTTTCGGGTAAATATCTGCGCGGCGAACGTTGAGCGAGTCCATTGCTTTGAAGTACGCGGCGATATTTTTTTCGGCAACGTCTTTCCACGTGACGCCGAGTTTATTTGCGGTCTTGATAATTTTGTCGTCAACGTCGGTAAAATTTTGCACGTAACGAACTTTGTAGCCGCTCTTCGCGAAGAAACGACGAATCACGTCCCAAGTTACGAACGGGCGGGCGTTGCCGATATGCGGCGCGTTGTAGGGCGTCACTCCGCAACAATAGATACTGACTTCATTTTTTTTGAGTGGCTTGAAAATTTCTTTCGACCTGCTCATTGTGTTGAAAACTTTAATCACGGTGAATCACTCCTCAAAAATATTTTTGACGTGCGTACGTTTCATCTGTCACGAAAATTTTTCTGCGACGTGCTTGCAAATTTCTTCGGGCGTAAAAATTTTAACCGCGTCGTCGGTAAAGCCCTGCATGTTGCGCGTGACAATCCCGTCAAAATTATTCGATTTGGCGACGGCGTATTGAACGGAATCCTCGAAGTCTTTCCAATTCAAGGCAAAAGCGCCATGAATGTTTTCGGGCGTCACGGCGACGACTCCAACGAACTTGAACAATTTTTGGAATTGCTCGCGAACGCGTTGATGATTTTTCAAACTCTTGTAAGCGAGGTAATAAATGTCCGTGACTGACGCCGCCGAAATAAAACTTTTCACGGCGTATTTTGTTGAAAGAGCAATTACTTGCCTGCTCATGTCAACAAAAGGCTCTCGCTCCAAGAACATGTCCAAGACGACGTTTGAATCAATCAGCAAATGTAAGTCCATGTTTTTCAGCCAACCTTTCCATGCGCCAATCGGCAAGAGTTTTCGATTTGTCCAAGCCCTTCAGGCAACCCGTGAGACTGTCCAACAGCGCGTTAATTTCTTCGTCGCTCAAAAGTTTTTTCTCCGCGACATCGGCGGCGGGCGTCACGGTGATTTCCACGCGCTGATTGTCATCGTAGTCCGGCAGGTCGATTATTTTTTTCAAGTCGCCGGCAGTCATTTCTTTCCGAACGGTTTTCAATTCAGTATTCATGTTCGACACTCCTCAAGATTTTTTCAAGTCAACTTTCGGTTGCTCCGTCAAAGTTTTTTGCTCCGACAGCGAAACTTCCAAAGACGACGTGCGCATCGCTTCAGCGGAAATTTCTGCGCGGGCTTCGGCAAGTTGCGTTTCAAGTTCGTTGACGCGTTTTTCGAGCCGTTGAATTTGTCGCAGGGCAACTTCCATCATTTCGCGTTCGGGGTCGGGCAACAAATCATGATTCAAGTCAACGTCAAGTTCTTCCAAAATTTCCGCGCAGATTTTCGGATTGTTCGGGTCGTAGCCGCGTTCTTTGCAAATGTCGAGCAAGGCTTTGCGATAATCTTCCTCGTTGCGAATTCTGTGTCCGTGCAGGACGACGACTCGCCCGGGAATTCCGACAACGGTAGCGTGCGGCGGAACTTCTTTAAGCACGACGGAACCCGCGCCGATTTTCGCATGGTCGCCGACTTTGAACGAGCCGAGAACTTTTGCGCCCGTCGCCACGACGACATTGTTGCCGATTGTCGGATGACGTTTGCCTTTTTCTTTGCCGGTGCCGCCGAGCGTTACGCCTTGATATAACGTGACATTTTTGCCGAGTTCCGCCGTTTCGCCGATGACAATTCCCGTGCCGTGATCGATAAAAAGCCCGTCGCCGATTGTCGCGCCGGGGTGAATTTCAATGCCCGTCAAGAATCTGCAAAAATTTGAGACGAGCCGCGCCGAAACAATCCAACCGCGAGTAAAAAGCGCGTGCGAAAGTCGGTGTAACCAAATGGCGTGCAGTCCAGAATAACACAGGACGACTTCGAGGACGCTCTTGGCGGCGGGGTCGCGCTCAAAAATAACGCGAATATCTTTTTTAATGCGTTCAAAAAATTTCATGATTCACCCGACGATTAAATTGCGTTGAAATGTTGAGTGGTTACACCAATTGGATGCAACGTCACGTTTCCGTTCAAAAAATTTCATGATTCACTTGTCGAATTATTTTTCGAGACCTGCAACCGCGTAAGCCGAAATGCCCTGTTCGGTGCCCGTGAATCCGAGACCTTCTTCAGTTTTCGCCTTCACGCTTATCGAATCAATGTCGACTTGCAAAATTTCCGCGAGCCGTTCACGGATTTTCATTACATACGGCGCGAGTTTCGGGCGTTGTGCGACGACAATCGAATCGATATTGCCGACGCGATAATTTTTTTCCGTGACGAGTTTCAAAGTTCGTTTCAAAAGTTCGACGCTGGAAATGTCTTTGAATTCGGGCGTCATGGGAAAATGCGTGCCGATGTCGTTGAGTGCCGCCGCGCCCAACATTGCATCAATAATTGCGTGAATCAAAACGTCGCCGTCCGAATGCGCTTCAAGTCCGAATTCGTGTTCAATCTCCACGCCGCCCAAAATTAATTTTCTGCCCGTCGCGAGTTTGTGCACGTCATAGCCGATACCAAAACGAGTCATTTGTTTTCGCTCCTCAAAAAAGTTTCCGCGACAAAAATATCTTCGGGCGTGGTGATTTTTAAATTGCTGTATTCGCCGGGCACGATTTTTATGCGAATTCCAAGCCGCTCGACCAAACTTGAATCGTCCGTGCCGAGAAAATTATCTTCGACGGCCTTTTCGTAAGCGCGCAACAAAATATCGCGTTTGAAACCTTGCGGGGTTTGCACGGCGACAAGTTCTCTGCGCGGGGGCGTGTGTCTGACGAAACCGTCCGCGCCGACAATTTTAATCGTGTCTTTTGCGGGAACGGTAGCAATCGCTCCGCCGAATTCTTCAGCCGCGTCGATAACAGCTTCAATCGTTTTTTTCGTGATGAGCGGGCGCGCCGCGTCGTGCACCAAAATTGTATCGGCGTCGGGCGGAACGAGTTTCAAACCGTTGGCGATTGAATATTGGCGTTCACTGCCGCCGACAGTCACGACCCACGGCTTTAAATTTTTTTGTTCGCTCAAAAGTTTTTTGACCGCGTCGACTTCACTTTCGCAGACGACGACGATTAAAAAGTTCACGCGTTCGACTTGCGAAAAAGTTTTGATACTGCGGAGCAAGACCATTTCGCCCGCGAGTTTCAAAAGATTTTTATTCGTGCCGCCGAAATTGTTCATGCGCGTGCTTGCTCCGGCGGCGGGGAAAACTGCAGTCGTCATTTGTTGACCTCCGAAAAATTTTTAAATCAAACCGTCGTCGATGAGCCGACGAATCGCCTTTAAAACTCCAAACTCGTCGTTGCTTTCGGTTTGGAACTTCGCAAGCTTTTTCAAATCGGGATGCGCATTTGCAACCGCAAAACCGTAACCGACCGTTTGCAACATTTCGCAATCGTTGAGGTAGTCGCCGAACGCCGCGCACTCTTCGGGCTTGACGTTCATGACGCGACAGACATTTTCGACCGCAACGCCTTTGTTCGCTCCGCGAGCTGACACGTCAACCCAATAATCGGCTGTCTGCACGACCTGCAACGTGTCATAAAACGCCGAAAGTTTGTCGTAAGCATTTTCTTTTGCGTGCCCTTTGTAGTCAAAAAAGGCAATCTTAACCGGCGTGTCGTCAACGTCATCCCAGCTGTTCACGATAGATCTGTGAGTGTAATATTTGTCCATGCCGTCGGTGTATTTCGGCTCGTCGAATTCGCGCAAAATGTAAGCGTCGTTTTTGCCGCACCAAACGCACATGATGTCGGGGAAATTTTGCGCCGTCGCCAAAACTTTTCTGACGACTTCAATGTCCAGTGCGTGGCTGAAAATTTCTTTGCCGCGATACATGACCAACGTGCCGCCCTCGGCAACAAAAATGAATTCGTCAAGATATTTCGGGAAAGATTTTTGCAACGCCGCGTATTGTCGGCCGCTGGCGGGCGCAAAAATAACGCCGCGATTTTTCAGCTCGGCAATCATTTCGTCGAAGCCGTCGGGCAATTTGCTTTCGCTCGTCAAAAGTGTGCCGTCCATGTCGGAAAAAATAATTTTAATCATCGCAAGCCCTCCAAATAAATATTTGCGATTATAACACGTAAAACTTTCCGTGACAAAAAAATTATCAGCCTGCTTTGAAAATCCTGCAGGAATTTTTCTTTAAAAATTGAAATACGCCGTGGCGGGCGGCGGACGGGAGACAACCCCTGCGGCTCCCCCCTCCGGGGGATTGTTAAGGAGGTTTACCGATTGAACAGAAAAAATTTATTCGGACTCACGCTTGACGAACTTGTTGCGGAACTTGAGCCGCTACCGAAATTTCGCGCAAAACAAATTGCCCAAAACATTTACAAGCACGGGAAAATTTCTTTCGACGAGATGACCGACTTGCCGAAAAATTTGCGGGCGGAACTTTCGACGCGTTACGAAATAAATTTCGGCGAACTTTTGGCGCGGCTCGATTCACGCGACGGACTCACGACTAAATTTTTATTGGGCTTTGACGGCGCGGCGGTCGAAGTCGTTTTGATGCGCCACGATTACGGCAACGGCGTCTGCATTTCCAGCCAGATCGGTTGCCAAATGGGTTGCAAATTCTGTGCGTCGACGCTCAAAGGTCTCGAACGAAATTTGACTGCCGCCGAAATGCTTGCGGAAATTTTTTTCGTGGAAAATTTTCTGCGCGGCGAAAATCAAAAACTCGATTCGGTCGTCATCATGGGCACGGGTGAACCGCTGATGAATTTCGACGCGCTGATTAAAATGTTGCGCCTGCTCCATGAAGATTATTGTTTGGGCATGAGCTACCGCAAAATCACAATCTCGACGTGCGGCGTCGTTCCCGCGATAAAAAAATTACGCGACGAAAAAATTCCCGTCACGCTGTCGATTTCACTGCACGCGCCCGATGAAAATTTGCGCTCGAAATTGATGCCGATAAATTCCGCGTTCAACCTGAAAACTTTGCTGGCGGCGGGCGACGATTACGCACAAGCCACGGGGCGGCGCGTCACCTACGAATACATTTTACTCGGCGGCGTCAACGACACGGAAGAACATGCGCGACGGCTCGCGAAAATTTTGAGCGGGCAACTTGCCAACGTCAATTTAATTCCGTTCAATCCCGTCGACGAAAGAAATTTCAGCCCGCCGACGAAATCAGCCGTGCAAAAATTTTTCCACTTCCTGAACACGCACGGAATTGGCGCGACGATTCGCAAGGAAATGGGCGCGGACGTGAACGCCGCTTGCGGGCAACTTCGCGCAAAATTTGACGGAGGCGATTGACTTGGAACGCTTGCAGAAATTAATTGCTCAAGCGGGGATTTGTTCGCGACGTGCGGCGGAAAAATTAATTTCGGACGGCAAAGTCACCGTTGACGGAAAAATTGTCCGCGAACTCGGTTTCAAAGCTGACCCGACGAAAAATAAAATTCGCGTCGACGGAAAACTTTTGCGCTTCGACACGGAAAAAATTTATCTGCTTTTGAACAAGCCTCGCGGTTACGTTTCAACCGTGCACGACGATCGCGGGCGCAAAACAGTTTTGGAACTTTTGGGCGAAAATTTTTCCGAACGCGTTTATCCCGTCGGCAGGCTCGATTTAAATTCCGAAGGTTTGATTTTGCTCACGAACGACGGCGATTTGACGAACGCACTGATTCACCCGCGCAATGAAATAAAAAAAACTTACCGCGCAAAAATTTCCGGTACCGTCACCGAAGAACAACTCGACAGACTTCGCGCAGGAATTGAGCTTGACGACGGCTTGACCGCGCCCGCAGAAATTTTTTTGCTCGAAGAAAATCTCGTTGAAATTACGATTCACGAAGGACGCAACCGACAAATTCGTCGAATGTTCGCGGCAATCGGTTGCGACGTGAAAAGACTTCGCCGAATAAAATTTGCGGGCTTGACGTTGAAAAATCTGCGCGTCGGTAAATTTCGTGCGTTGACGGACGACGAAGTTGCGCAACTCAAGGAGCTTGTCTCATGAAAAAAATTATTGTCATCGGTGGCGGCGCGGCGGGAATTATGGCGGCGATTGTTGCGGCTCAAAACGGTGCACCGGTTACCTTGCTCGAAAAAACAAATCGGCTCGGCAGAAAACTTTCAATCACGGGCAAAGGTCGTTGCAACCTGACGAACACGGCGGATGTTGCTGAAGTCGTGAAAAATATTCAAGGCAACGGAAAATTTCTGTTCAGCGCGTTGGAAAGTTTTTCGCCCGTCGACACCGTGAATTTTTTTGAAAGTCTCGGCGTCAAAACGAAAGTCGAACGCGGCGGCAGAATTTTTCCCGAAAGCGACGACGCGCACGAAGTCATTGACGCGCTCGAAAGAAAATTGGCGTTGCTGAACGTCGAAGTCAAAACGAATTCGCCCGTCACGGAAATTCTTGCCGAACATCATAAAATCAGCGGCGTTTTGGTCGACGGGAAAAAAATTTTTGCGGACGCGGTAATTTTGGCGACGGGCGGCGCAAGTTATCCCGCGACAGGCTCCACGGGCGACGGCTTCAAATTTGCGCGGCGACTCGGTCACACGGTCACGGAAATTTTGCCGGCACTCGTCCCGCTCGAAACGGAAGAAACTTTAGATTTGCAGGGACTTTCGCTGAAAAATGTTCGCGTGAAACTTTTGGCGGACGGAAAATCGGTTGCGGAACAATTCGGCGAAATGTTGTTTACGCACTTCGGAGTTTCCGGCCCGATAATTTTGACGCTCAGCCGACAAGCCGCACAACTTTTGCACGCGGGAAAATTTGTTGAGCTGGAAATAAATTTAAAGCCCGCGTTGTCTCCCGAAGTGCTCGACGCCCGAATTCTGCGCGACTTCGACAAATTCAAACGCAAGGCGATAAAAAATGCACTGATTGAACTTTTGCCCGCGAAATTAATTCCCGTGGTTTTGGACGCGGCCTTTATCGACGAAAACAAACGCGTCGACGAAATAACCGTTATTGAACGTCGGCGACTGCTCGAAAGTTTGCGCGGACTGATTTTGACGGTGACGAAGACGCGCCCGATTGACGAAGCGATTGTCACGGCGGGCGGCGTCGACGTGAAAGAAATTGATCCGAAAACCATGCGCTCAAAAGTCGTGGAAAATTTATTTGTTGTCGGCGAAGTTTTGGACATTGACGGATTCACGGGCGGATTCAATTTACAGGCGGCGTGGTCGACGGGATTTGTCGCGGGCACTGCGGCCGCTCAATAAAAAAAATCCTCGACGTTGTGTCGGGGAATTTTTTTGCTCAAAAATTTTTTCAGTCGAGAGTTTCCAAAACTTCAAAGCCGTCAATAATTTCTTGCGGCGAAATTTGCGTTATGCAGTGCGGTTCGGAATAGTGACACCAGCCGTAAACGGGCGGCAACTTCGCGCATTCTTCAAGTTGGCTGTCGGGGCGCAGAATAATCGAATTCGTCTGCCACGGCGGGAAACGCCGAAACTCGCTGAAAACGCCGGGTAAGTGATCTTCCTTGTCTTGAGCTTCGCGATAAAGCACGAGACACGGAATTTGAGACGCCGCCGCCATATGCATGACGCCCGTGTCGTTCCCGACGTAAAAATCTGTTTGGGCGACAACGGCTTCGGTTTCGCGCAGTGTTGTTTTGCCGACGAGATTCAAAACTTTTCCGTGCGGCAAATTTTTTTCGATAAACTTCGCGTCGTCAAGTTCCGCTTGTCCGCCGACGATAACGACGACGATATTTTTTTTCGCCAGCTCTTTGAACGCAAGCAAATATTTTTCGACGGGATATTGTCTGCCGGCACCGCTTGAGCCGATACCGAGCAAAACTTTTTTGCAGTCAGGCGGAACGCTTTGCAAAAGTTCTCGTGCCCGAAGAAAATCTTCTTCGCCGAAAAAAAGTTCCATGTGCGTTTCTTCGACTGTAAACCCGCCGGCTTCCAAAACGTAAAAAATTTTTTCGACTTCGCTGACGGCACTGCGCGGCGAAATAATATTGTTTGTGAGCAAAAAAGTATCGCGTCCTTCGGCGACTGCGTCGAGGCTTCCGAGCCATTCCATCGCGGGACACAGACCGTAACCGATTCTTTCGCGGGCACCGCTGAGCCACGCCATCAGCAAATCCGAAAAATTACTGCTGTCCCACTGCGGCAAAAAGGCGTGCGAAAATCTTTTCCGCCAAAAATTTTTTCGACAGAATTCAATAATCGGCGGCAACGTCGCGGGAAATTCTTTTTCGTCGAGCGAAAATCTATCGAAAGTCAAAATTTCGTTGACGTAAGGACAGAATTCGACAATCGGAAAAACGGACGGCGAAGTCACCAAAGTTATTTGCGCACGCGGGAAATTTTTTCGCAGTTCGCGCAAGAATCCCGAAGTCAAAATCATGTCGCCGATTCTGTCGGTGCGCAAGACCAAAATATTTTTTACGTCGTCGGGCAGTTCGTCGCGGTAACCGGCTTGCCTGAAAATAATTTCAGCCCGCGCCATCAGTTCGGACATTTTTGCGGGGCTTGCCGTCGAAATTTGTTTCAAGAATTCGTCGAAGAATTTTTCCAACAGTACATGAGAGTTTGCCATAAAATTTCCTCCCGAATCAAAGTTTTTCCAATGCCTCAAAGCCGTCAATGATTTCTTGCGGCGTGATTTGCGTAATGCAGTGCGCTTCATTATGGTGGCAATGACAATGCGTCGGCGGTAACGTTGCACAATCGCCGAGCGGATGCTCCGGACGCAGGACAACGGCTTTGGTTTGCCACGGCGGAAATTTCCTGAAGTTGCTGAAAATCCCGGGCAAAATATTTTCCCTGTCTTTGGCTTCGCGGTAAAGCGCAAGCACGGGAATTTGAGCCGCCGCCGCCATGTGCATGACGCCCGTTTCGTTGCCGATATAAAAATCACTTTGACGGATGACGGCTTCGGTTTCGCGCAAAGTTGTTTTGCCGACAAGATTTAAAACTTTTTCGTGCGGCAAATTTTTTTCCAGAAATTCCGCGTCGTCTAATTCAGATTGACCGCCGACGATAACGAAGGCAAAATTTTTTTTCGCAAGTTCTTTGGTCGCGAGCAAATATTTTTCGACGGGATATTTGCTTGAAGCTTTGTTGGAACCGATACCGAGCAAAATTTTTTGGCAGTTCGGCGGAAGGTTTTGCAAAAGTTCCCGCGCCCGAAAAAAATCTTCCGCGCCGAAAAAAAGTTCCATGTGCGTTTCAGTGACGCGAAGTCCCGCAGTTTCAAGCAGGTAAAAAGTTTTTTCCGCCATTGCCGTAACGGATTGCGGCGTAATAATATTTTTCGTGAGCAAAAAATTATCGAGAGCTTCGGCATTTTCGTCAAGAGTTCCGACCCAAGCTTTGGCAAAATTTGTGCCGTAACCGATTCTTTCGCGGGCGCCGCTGAGCCAAGCCATAAGCAGTCCCGCTATTTGATCGCCATCCCATTTCGGCAGGAACGCGAGCGAAAATCTTTTCCGCCAAAATTTTTCGCGACAGAATTCGGTGATTGTCTTCAACATCGCGGAAAAATTTCTATCAAGCGAATTTGGGTCAAAAGTCACAATTTCGTTGACGTAAGGGCAAAACTCAACCATTTGACGGGCGGACGGTTTCACAACCAAAGTTATTCGTGCACGCGGGAAATTTTTTCGCAGTTCGCGCAGGAATCCCGAAGTCAAAATCATGTCGCCAAATTCGTCGAGCCGCACTACCAAAATATTTTTCACGCCCGCAGGAATTTCGTCGCGATAACCTGCCTGTCTGAAAGTCATTTCCGCTTGCGTCATCAGTTCGAATATTTTTTCGGGGCTTGTCGTCGGAAGTTGTTTTAGGAATTCGTCGAAGAATTTTTCCAACACGGCGTCACCTCCTCAAAATTTGTCGGGATAAATCAGCTCCGCCATTTTGCGCACGGCTTCGGGATATTTCAGCCCCGGCGACAGCAAAAATAAATCTTGCGGCAGGAAGAACATTCGATTTTCTTTGACTGCGGTGATTGTCTGCCACGCCTCGTTCGATTTCACGGCGTCGAGCATATTTTTTTTGATTTCGTCGACGTTGCCCATACTTGTCACGAAAATTATTTCGGGATTTTGCTGAGCCAAAGTTTCCATGCTGTAAGGCGCGGCGTCGGGATTTTTTTCAAGCGGCGTCATTCCCGAAGCGACATTTTCCCAGCCGAACATTTTGGCGATTGAACCGGCGATTGAGCCGTCAAGCTGAACCGTCACGCCCTGCGCCGTCGAATGAAGAATTGCCACGCGCAGATTTTTTTTCGGAACTTTGTCGAGGACGGCGGAAATTTCCGTGTCCATGTCGCGAATAATTTTTTCGCCCGCCTCAACGTTGCCGCTCAACGTCGAAAAAAGTTTCAAGTTACGTTTCACGTCGTCGAAAGTTTTCATCTCCACGACGAGCGCGGGAATTTTATTTTCGGCAAGCAACGGCAAAAGTTTTTCGTTCATGCCCTTGTTGACGACAACCAAATCGGGCGCGCAGGCAATCAAGCGTTCGTTGTCGATTTGGTAGACTTGCCCGACACTCGGAAGATTTTTCGCCCAATCGGGCATTTGATTTTTGGAATCGGGACGCCCGACAATTTCGCAACCCACGGCGTGCATCGGCTCCAAAAATCCCGCGCTGGTGACGACAATTCGCGTCGGCTTCTGCGACAAAATAATTTTGTTGCCCGCGTCGTCGGTCACTTCGGCGAAAATTTTTTCCTGCGAAACTTTGACGGGCGCGGAAGTTTTTTCGCCGCCGCAACCCGTCAAAAAAATTCCCGCGATTAAAATTACCGAAAGAAATTTTTTGGTCATAATCCTTTGCAACTCCATAAAAAATTCAGTGGCATTAATTTTGTTTATCGTGCGATTGTTAACCCCTTTCATAATTGCCAAAAAATTTTCGGGGGAAATGGTTGACAATCGACGAATTCTTTCAGAAAACTCGGCGCACGCGACAAAACCGTTGCAAATGTTTCCTTCGCGTTTACAAAAAATTTTCAGCCGTTTTGCGTCCGCCTCGTCAAAATCGTCGACATTGAGTTTAACGCAGCCGATTTGAAAAATTTTTTGGTCATAATCCTTTGCAACTCCATAAAAAATTCAGTGGCATTAATTTTGTTTATCGTGCGATTGTTAACCCCTTTCATAATTGCCAAAAAATTTTCGGGGGAAATGGTTGACAATCGACGAATTCTTTCAGAAAACTCGGCGCACGCGTCAAAACTGTTGCAAATGTTTCCTTCGCGTTTACAAAAAATTTTCAGCTGTTTTGCGTCCGTCGCGTTAAAATCGTCGACAAATAATTGAGCGCGTCCGATTTGTGAGCGGCAACGTCCGTGATAATTTTTTCGTCGTCGAGACCTGCGCGGCTGACCAAAATCGCTTCGTCAATCATTTCGCGGGCGGTGAGTTCGTCGACGATTTCGGGAAAGTTTTTGTAAACTTTCATGATGACGGTCGAATCTGCGCGGGCGAGAGAATTTTTTATTTCGTCAAGTTCGGCAGTCGCGGGAATTATCGTCAAGATGTCGTTGCCGAAAGCGACGGGGCGTCCGATTTGCGAGGCGATTGCCAAAAACGCGGGAATGCCCGGTATCGTCACGATTTTTGCGCCGCACGGCTCAAGCAGACGAAAAATGTAAATGTAAGTGCTGTAAAACATCGGGTCGCCGATTGTCGCGAATCCGACATTTTGCCCGCCGCTTAAGAGTTTTAAAATTTCGTCGCGGTGAGCCTCAAAAATTTCCGTCGCCGACGCGAAGTCGCGAATCATCGGGAACGTGCGATAAATAATTTCGGCGGTCGATTTCAAATGCGGTTGCGCTATCGACAACGCAACGCTGTCATCTTTTTTTTCGGTCTTGGGCGCGATTAAAACGTCGATTTTTTTCAGCGCGTTAATCGCCTTGACCGTCAAAAGTTCGGGGTCGCCCGGCCCGACGCCGATACCGTAAAAAGTTCCGTGTGAATTCATTTTGCTTTACTCCTTGCCTGTGTTAGAATGTGTAAAAAATTTTTCGGCAAGCTCATACATTCTGCTCCCGTAAAAATTTTCGGAAGTCTTTTCGCCGATAATAGCACACGCAAAAAATTTTTTGAACAACGGAGAATCGGTTATGAATATTTTTTTGGATATTTTGTTCGTCGCGCTCGTGGTTTATTTTATCTTCGCAATTCGCCGCTCAATGAAAATGTCAAGCGCATCCGTCGCGTTGATTGAAAAATACGAGAACGACAAAGACAATCCGCAGCTGATTGAGGATATTTTCGCGGCGATAAATTCGGACGTTTTACTTTCGCGGATTGTGAAAAGTCACAACGCAACGCCGAAAGATATTTCCCGCCTGCACGCAAAATTGATGAAGTGGGGCGATTTTCGCAAGTACAACCGTTATATCCCGATAACTTCATTTTTCAACGTGCGCACGCTGGAATATCTTTTGGAGCACAAAAACGACGACGCGAAGTCGCTGACGCAAAAGATGATGAATCATTTCCATTTTTGAGGGACTAGGGACTAGGGTTTTTGTTCGATGAACTTCAAAATTATTCTGCGGATACAAAGCCAGGCACTTTTGACGTTCGCGGTAATTGCCACGCTCCCGATGATTTATTCGGGACTCGCAGTCGGCGCGTTCGACGGAGTAGTTTTTTTCGGCGCAATCGGACTCGCAGCTTTAATCGTCGGAATAATTTTTTCGCGCTTCGTTGTCGGCAGATTTCAACGCGCACCGATTGCCGAATCCGCCGCCGCAGTGTTAATTATGTATCCGTTGCTTGCAATTTTCGGTTGCCTGCCGTTCGTGCTGGAGGGTTGGCTGTCGCCGCTCGATGCACTGCTTGAAACGCTCGGAGACTTAACTTCGGCGGGTTTATCGATTTTGCCCGATAATGCGCCGTATATTTTGTTTTTGTGGCAAAGTTCGCTGATGTGGATCGGCTCGCTTTTATTTTTAATCATGCTGGTAACCGTC
>CAMUZL010000022.1 GCA_947165185.1 uncultured Selenomonadales bacterium | reverse complement strand
GAAATTCGATTCGACGCTTTAAAAATGTGCCGACGTAAAGCATGACGACCGCCAACGCCAATGTCTGGTACATGTTGAATTCGAGCGTGTACATTAGCTCACTTCCTTTCAAAAAATTTTCCTGCGCGATTAATCCTGACTTGCTTTGACGGTTTGCCCCGATTTGCCGCTGTAAACGTTGACTTTAACGCCCTGCGTGTCGTAATACTTCGCCGCGCCCGCGTGGAAGCTTGCGGGAATGTCCTGCACGGCGTATTTCGTGTCAAGTTTTTTGTCGCTTGAATTGTGCGGCAAAGTGTCGGCGTTCCGGAAAATAAATTCCGTAATGTAAGCAACTTCGTCGTCCTTCAAGTCCGTGCTTGCGACCAAAACCGCTTTGACGCCGATTGTTTGAACGTCCGCCGTTTGATTCGGATAACTGCCGGCGGGAATTGTGCAACGCGTGTAACCTTTGTAAAGTTTCATCATGTTGTTTTGAATTTCTTCGGCAATGGACAGCAGGCGAATTTCTTTTTTGGCGGCAAGCTCGGCAACGGCGGAAGTCGGCGCACCGGCAGTGATAAAGAACGCGTCGATTTGATTTTTTTCGAGAGCGGCCGCCGCGTCAGCGAACGACAAATATTGCGGCTCAAGCATCTCAAAAGTCAGCCCGTGCGCCAAAAGAATTTGTTCGGCATTTTGCAACACGCCCGATTCACGTTCGCCGACGGAAACTTTTTTGCCGACTAAATCGTTGACGGTTTTAATGTCGGAATCTTTTGCGACGACAATTTGACAAGCCTCGGTATACAGTCCCGCGACAGCCGCGTAGCCGGAACCTTCGCCTATTGCC
The DNA here is from genome assembly GCA_947165185.1 of uncultured Selenomonadales bacterium. Classification (GTDB taxonomy): domain Bacteria; phylum Bacillota; class Negativicutes; order Selenomonadales; family Selenomonadaceae; genus Quinella. Next base: position 15,367 of record CAMUZL010000022.1, on the reverse strand, counting down.
GCGAAAACTCCCAGACCGTTGACGGCGTTTGACAGCGTGTCGCTCTGAACTATCGCCAAGTCAAGAAATTTTTCGTGGAGCAGGCGCAAATTCGCGGCGGAACCTGCGGTTGTCTTCACGTCAAGCGGGCGCGTCTTGCCGTCCGTCGAAATTTTTTTTGCAAGTTCGGTGCCGTAAGCGTAATACATGCCGCCCGTGCCGCCCGTGCCGAAGCGCAAATCGTTGTTCGCGGATTGTGAACCGCAACCGAAACACAGCGCGAGTATCGGCAGGAGCAATAAAAATTTTAAAACTCTCATGGTGAAACCCTCCTTTGTAAAATTTTGTTAGCGGAAAATTTTTGACCGTCCGTCAATTTTTGCCGTCAAAAACCTCGACCGTAACGCCCTGCGATTTATAAAATGTTGCGGCACCGGAATGAAAACCTGCGGGGACATCTTCGGTAGCAAATTTCACGTCCAACTTAATGTTTTCGTCGTGCGGAAGTTTTTCGTAATTCTTCAAAACAAATTCGGTGAGATAACTTATTTCCTTGTCGGGAATCTCGGTGCTTGCCACCAAAACCGCTTTGACGGCGATTGTGGAAACTTCCTCGGTTTGTCCCTTGTAACTGTTTGCGGAAATTTTATATTGCGTGTAGCCGCCGTCAAGATTCATCAATTTTTTTTGCGCCTCTTCGGAAATTGACAGCAGGCGAATTTCTTTCTTGTTCGCCAAGTTGGTAATGGGCAACGACGGGACGCAGGCCGTGACGAAAAACGCATCAATTATGTCGTCTTGAAGAGCCTCCGCCGCTTCCGCAAACGACATGTACATTGGCGAAAACATTTCTTTGGTAATGCCGTGCGCGGCCAAAATTTGTAGTGCATTTTTCATGCTGCCCGATTCGAGATCGCTGATTGAAACTCGTTTGCCGACAAGGTCGTTGATTGTTTGAATTCCGGAATTTTTCAGGACGACAATTTGACAAACTTCGGGATAGATGGCCGCAACTGCTGCGTAATTCAAATCTTTGCCGTCGTTGGCGAATTTTCCGCGTCCGTTAATTGCGTCAGACAATATGTCGCTTTGGACTATCGCCAAGTCAACGGCTTTTTCTTGAAACAAACGCAGATTTGAGGCGGAACCTGAGGTTTTCTTCACGTCGAGCGGGCGAATTTTGCCGTCGGCGGCGGTCAGTTTGGCAAGTTCGGTGCCGTAAGTGTAATACATACCGCCTTCGCCGCCCGTGCCGATGCGCAATTCGTCAACCTTCGTCGTCTTTTCGGAGCCGCAACCGAAACACAGCGCGAGTATCGGCAGGAGCAACAGAAATTTTAGAAACTTCACGGTGAACACCTCCTTTGTAAGGGACAAGGGACAAGGGAGAAGGGACAAGGGACAAGGGAGAAGGGACAAGGGACAAGGGAATAGTTTTTCAGGTATTCGACAGGAAAAATTTTATCTTCGCGGGCGTGTTGAGGAAATGCGTCGGCTTAATCTGATCGGGCGCGGTTTTCTTCGTGAAGCGTTCCACGTCGCGATAAAGCAGGTGACTTTGAACTTGACTTTTGCCGATTTTACAGCAGGGCAATCCGTTTTGACGGGCGGCGGCGTATGAAATATTTTTGCGGCAAAGAATTTCGTCGACGGTCGCGGCAAGCTCCGAAAAATTTTTGCCCGCGCAGTTTTCTCTCGGCTCCAACAAAATCGTCAAGCCTTCGTCGCGTTCGGCGAAAAATGCAAAGTCCGCAATGTCCGCGTCGAAATTTTCAAGCTCGGCAATCGTTTCGTAAATATCGTTTTCGGAAATGTCGGCGGTCGAAAGTTTCAGCGAATCATTTTTGCGCCCGACGTATGAAAAAATCAACCTGCCGTTGCCGTACTCCTCGACGCGAATAATTTCCGCCGTGCGATAACGATACAGCCCCGCTTGATTCGTCAAAATGACTTCGTAATTTTTGCCGACTTCGACCTCGTTGAGCAAAATCGGCGCGCCACCGTCGACGGGAAGAAATTCGTAAAAATTCACGTCGGGAATCAATTCGTAGTTGTCGCCGGCGGGAATTGCTTTGCCCGTCAACATTTCAGACGACGCAAAAATTCCGTTCGAGTGCGGCACGTCGCCCGTGTAGCGTTTCATCTGCGCGGTGTAAATTTTGAAACTGCCCGTGCCCGCCGCGACAATTTGACGAAGATTTTTCCAGATGCGCTGAGCAACGGGCTTTTTGAAACCTGCGCGGAAAAAAATTTCTCGCAATTCGTCGGCACGATTTTTATCGGGCGACAAAAAGGCGTTCATTTTGCGCAGGAAAATTTCCGGCACGTCGAGCGTGTAAGTGATTTTGCCGACTTCAATGTCGTGGCACAAAATTTTCCAATTATTTTCAAGGAAGTTAAACGCTTCGACGATTCCCCACGTGAACGGCGAAATTATTTGCTCAACGTCGCGTTCTTTGAGCGCGAACAACAGCCGCAGATACATCGTGTCCATTGCTTCGGGCGGGAACATCAATTCTTCGGGCGAAGTAAATTTTGTGTTGACGTTGCCGTAAGTATTTCTTTCGTAGCGGAAAAATTCGGCGAGCACCATTCCCGAAACGGAATTCAAAAACGAGCGGTCGTTGTAACGTTTTTTCAGCGGCAAACTTTCAAACAGCGCGAAATTTATTTTGCCGCTGACCATTTGCGTGAACGCGTCCAGATACGGGCGGAAATGTCTTTGCGTGGCGGGGATTAATCGCGTGTCGCCCGTCGTGCCCGAAGTCAAAAGATAATACGGCACCGGCTCCGCAACCGAAATTGAACTTTCGCCGACTTTGGTTTGAAGTTCGACAAACGGCAAATAAGTTTCGTAATCCGACAGCGGCACCCGCGAGCGATAACCTTCCGCCGTCTGCAGCGACGCGAATTGATAATGCCGCCCGTAGTCCGTGTTTTGGTTGCGGCGAAGAATTTCGTTGAGAACTTTTTGCCCGTTCCAAAGATTTTGCACGTATCGCCCGCCCGTGAAATTTTCGGGGCACAAAATTACCTCGCGGGGCAATTCGTAATAAGTTTTCACGTCCTCCGCCGAATCAATTTTCGTGACGGGCAAAAGCGGTATCATGTGAACATACGGCTCAAGAATTTCTTTGATTCGTTGACGGTCGTCGACGGTTAAATTTTTCGCGTGAATCAAGACGTTTGAAAACATCGTGAGCAACGCGGCAATCGTCCACTCCATATAAATTCCGTTGCGAAGACCTGTAGCGAAAATTTTTTTGAGACTCTCGGCGTAGGTAATAATTGTCGCCGCAGATTTTTCCTTCATGCTCTGGACAATCGAATTGCCGTTGATGAAATAATTGTAACCGATAAACTGCGGCAGGTAACAGACGCGATCGATTTTGCCGTAAGCCTCAATCAGAAACAGCACGCCTTCGCCGTAGTTAAGTGTTTCGTCGAAAGTAATTTCATTCCGCGCCAAAAATTCTCTGTCGTAAAGCCGCGAAGTCGTCATACCCCAGAGGCCGCTGAACATTTTTTTGTCGTCCCAATTTTTGCGGTCAATGACAATTTCGGATTGCGTTTGATTCCACAGCACAATTTCCGTCCACGGCATCAAGTCATCGCGTTCAAGTTCGTATTCACGGCGAAAAACAACCATTTGCGAATTCGCCCGTTGCAGGTGACAAAGCGCGGTCTCCAAAGCTTGAGGCGTGTAACTGTCGTCGGCGTCAAGAAAACCCAAATACGGCGCGGTCGCAAGTTTCATGCCGAGATTTCGCGGCGGTGACGGGTTGCGAATTTCATTGTCAAGCGACTCGATTAAAACGTTTTCGCAGTCGTCAAGCAACTTGTGAACTTCATCGTGATATTCGGGCTTCGTATTGTGCAGGACGACAATCCACTGAATATTTTCAAAGCCGATTGTTTGACGCTTGACGGATTCGGCGCACTTGCGGAACGCGTTCATGTCGACGTTACAAAACGGCGTGACGACGGAAACTTTGTAATTCATGATTCAAAACCTTTCTTGCAAAATTTTTTCGTAATTGTCGGGGTCGGTGTCGCCCTCGGTGTTGATGACGAAAATTTTTGAGCGTTCGTCAATTTCCAGTGCCTCGCGCAGTTTCGGATTGTCAGCCGCCGCATTGATAAGCGCGAAGCCCGCACAACCCGATTCGCCCGAAATAATTTTTTCGTCGTCGCCGAAAGGATTTGCAAGCCGTCGCATACCTTCGGCCGCAACGTCGTCGGAAATTGTCGCCGCGTCCGCCGCATATCGCCGCAAAATTTTCCACGCAAGGGAGCAGGGCGTCGCGCAATTCAAGCCCGCCATCATCGTTTGCCCGTTGCCCGTCGCGGAGTGAATTTTTCCGTCGCCGATTCTGAACGACTCATAAAAGCAAGCGACTTCGGTCGGCTCGACAATCGTGATTCTCGGAAGATTGTCGGAAAAATTTTCTGCGAAGACTGCGGGTCGCTTTAAAAGCGACGGAACAGTTGACGCGATTGAATGCTGATACAATCGAACGTTATTGCCGCGTTCACACGTTTGCATTTCGTCAACGTGACAGAAATTTTCCGCGAAGACTGCGGCAATCGCGCCAGCCATTGAGCCAACGCCGGCTTGCAAAAAAATATGCGTGGGGCAAGTGTGATTCATCTGCTCCAAAACTTCATAAGCCAACGTCGAATAACCGAGCATAATCTGCGCGGGAATTTCTTCGTAACCGCTCCATGACGTGTCTTGAATCAAATGCCAACGATTTTTTTCGGCGAGCTGAGCGGTGAACTTGACGCAATCATCATAATTCATATCGGTTATTTCGACGGTTGCGCTACCCGCGGCCGCTTTAAAAGCGGCGGAACAGTTGTCGCGATTAAATTCTTCGGAACCAAAAATTTTTCGCCGCGTATCAAAGTTGCCGACATACCAAGCGTCACGAATTGCCTGCGCCCGAATTTCGACGGTGCCTTTCGGCATGTAAACGAACGATTTGCAACCGAACAGTCCCGCCGCCCAACTGACGCCCTTGCCGTGGTTGCCGTCGGTCGTGGTGATGAAAGTCATTTCGGAAAGTTCGTTGCGCCGTTGAAAAATTTCTTCGAGCGTGGGATTTTCCAAACCGAGTTCGCGGCTGATGACTTTGTAAATCGCCCAAACGCCGCCCAAAGCTTTGAACGCCTTCAAGCCGAAACGTTTTGATTCATCTTTGACGAAGACGGCGGCAAGATTTTTTTCGCGGGCAAAATTTTTCAGCTCAATCAGCGGTGTCACGGAATAATTTTTCAGCGACTTGTGCAGGCGGCGAATCTGTTCCGTTGCGGCGAACGAATAATCTGACGTGTCGACAATCCCGCCGCGATTTTTGTTCGGCGTGATAAAAATTTTATTCACGGGCGTCATCTCCTCAAAGCTTAAAGCGGGTCAATCATAGTCGAGCATCTCCGCCATATTGTCATGGAGTGCGTCAAGATAATTTTTCAGTTCGTCGGTGATTTCGGGGTTGCGCAATGCAAATTCAATATTCGCCTGCAAAAATCCGAGTTTCGTGCCCACGTCGTAGCGGTGTCCTTTGAAAATGTAAGCGTACATTGCTTCATCTTTGGCAAGTCGTTTTAATCCGTCGGTCAACTGAATTTCGCCGCCCGTGCCGGGCGTTTGCGTTTCCAGATACGAAAAAATCGCCGGCGTCAAAATGTAGCGTCCCAAAATTGCAATTCGGCTCGGTGCCGCGTCCCGCGCAGGTTTTTCAACCAAATCTTTGACTTTAAAAATGTCGTCGTCGACGGGCTTGCAATCGACAATGCCGTATTTGTGGACGACTTCCGCCTCAACTTCCTGCACGCCGAGAATTGAAGTCTTGTATTCGTTAAAAATCTCAACCATCTGCTGAAGGACGGGCTTTTTCGAGACAACAACGTCGTCGCCCAAAAGCACGGCAAAAGGTTCGTCGCCAATGAAATGACTTGCCGTCAAAACCGCGTGCCCCAAACCGAGCGGTTGTTTTTGGCGGATAAAATGGATGTTCGCAATTTCGGGAATGGCTTTGACCATTTGCAAAAGTTCTTCCTTGCCCGTGCGTTCGAGTTCAACTTCCAACTCAATCGAGCGGTCGAAATGATCTTCAATCGAACGTTTGTTGCGTCCCGTGACGACGATTATATCTTCGACGCCTGCCGCCGCTGCTTCTTCGATGATGTATTGAATTGTCGGCTTGTCGACGATCGGCAACATTTCTTTCGGCTGTGACTTTGTTGCGGGCAAAAAACGCGTGCCCAAACCCGCCGCAGGTATGACGGCTTTTCGGACTTTCATGAGCGATTCCCCCTCGGAAAAATTTTTTCAATCATAACAGATAAGCTTTGTCCGCGCAAAAAAAAATCGCCCGAAGGCGGCAAAGATTTTTCGTCAGCTGACAGTGCGACATTGGAAACTTTCAGGGAATTCTTTAAGCCAAAGTTCTTTCGTGATGCGGCGATTAATTAAAATTGCGATGCGTCAACCGGTTGGTTACTTTTTAAAAGCAACCGTCGGATTTTTTTTACCGTGTGTGAAAATTTCCCAGCGTGTGTTATAATCGGCTAAATTTTTTACAGAGGAGTTTTAAGCATGAAAATAATTTTGACGGGCGACAGACCCACGGGCAAATTACATCTCGGACATTACGTCGGCAGTCTTCGCGAACGCGTGCGCCTGCAGAATTCGGGCGACTTCGACGAAATTTACATCATGATTGCTGACGCGCAGGCTCTCACCGACCACGCCGGCACTCCCGCCAAAGTTCACGAAAATATTTTAAATGTCGCGCTGGATTATCTGGCCGTCGGGCTTGATCCCGCGAAGTCGACGATTTTCATTCAGTCGCAAATTCCGCAACTGTTCGAGCTTACGGCGTACTACATGAATATTGTCACGGTTTCAAGACTTGAGCGCAACCCGACAGTCAAAAACGAAATCGCGCAGAAAAATTTCGAGACGAGCATTCCCGCAGGATTTTTGTGCTACCCCGTCAGTCAGGCGGCGGACATCACGGCTTTTGATGCAAACGTCGTGCCCGTCGGCGAAGACCAGGCTCCCATGCTTGAACAGACGCGGGAAATTGTCCGCAAGATTCACGAACTTTACGGCGAAAATCTTTTGGTTGAGCCGGAAATTTTCTTGCCGCAAAGTCAAGTTTGTCGCCGACTGCCCGGCGTTGACGGCAAAGCGAAGATGAGCAAAACTTTGGGCAACGCAATTTATCTCAGCGATGATTCGGAAACCGTTGCCGCGAAAATTAAAAACATGTACACCGACCCGACGCACATAAAAGTTTCCGACCCCGGGCACGTCGAAGGCAACGTCGTTTTCACGTACCTTGACGCCTTCGCGACCGACACGCAGAAAGTTGCCGAACTCAAGGAACATTATCAACGCGGCGGGCTGGGTGACGTTGCAGTCAAAAAATATCTGCGCGAAGTTCTCGAAGAAGTTCTGGAGCCGATTCGTCGCCGCCACGCCGAATACGAGGCGCGTCCCGATGAAGTCATGGACATTCTCAAGGAAGGCACGAAAAAAGCCCGCGCCAAAGCGTCACAAGTTTTGAATCGCGTCAAGCGTGCAATGAAAATCGATTATTTCAACGTGTGATTTCAGCTTTAAGCTGTAAGCTTTGAGCTTTAAGGTTGGCAGTTGATGTTCTTTAAAGCTCAAAGCTCGAAACTCACAGAGGAGGCAACTACATGAAAAAATTTCTAAGCGTCGCGATAATCTTTGTGCTGACGTTCGTGTTGACGGCGTGCGCGTCTGCGGCGGACAAAAAAGACAAAATCAAATTCAACAAGCGTCAACTAAAAAAAATTGAACTCGTCGCGGCACCTGTGCACGGTTCCCCGATGATTGTCATGCGCGAAAATTATTCGGACGTTCCACTTTTCGGCGAAGCGACCGCCACGCAAGAGCAGATGATTAATTTCATCAACAAACGAAATCCAAATCCGAAACTCAACTGCACGGTTCCCGCGCTCGTCAGTTTGTATTGGCTTGAAGGCAACCGCGAAGGAATTCGCCCCGATATTGCGATGTGTCAGGCGATTAAGGAAACCGGCACGTGGGCTTACGGCGGCGACGTTATCCCCGAACAAAACAATTATTGCGGACTGGGCACGACCGGCGGCGGCGTCAAAGGCGCGTTCTTCCCGAATCCGCAAATCGGCGTTCGTGCGCACATTCAGCATTTACTTTCCTACGCGTCGAAACGTCCCCCGAAAGTTGACATTGTCGATCCGCGTTACGAATTGATAAAAAAATTCCGCCCGCAAATTTTCGGCAAGCTCACGAAGTGGACGGACTTGAACGGCGTTTGGGCTGTCCCCGGTCACCACTACGGCGAAGACATTTTGAATTTGTGGCTTGAAGCGCAAATGCCCGACGGTTCCGATGCCTCAATGGACGCGGCGGATTTGAAAGTTTTTCTTGAGGACGACAAAGCGGCGGCGCACGTTTATCGCGGGCTTGTCAACATGGAGCGCGAAGATTTTTCTGCCGCACGTGACGATTTTCAAGTTGCCGTCGACACGGAGCCGGAACTTACCGAAGCTCTGTTCGACCTTGCGCTTGCTCAAGAAAAACTCAACAAAAACGACGACGCGATTAAAACTTATGACGCGCTGTTGACCGTCGACGAAAAATTTGTCAACGCGTGGCACAATCGCGGACGTTTGAAACTTGCCAAAGACGATTTCGACGGCGCGATTAAAGATTTCGAGTCCGCACTTGAAATTGAGACGATTAACGCCGACGCTTACAACGATATTGCCGTCGCTTACTTCCGCCGGAAAAAATACGAAGACGCCTGGAAAAATATTCAGAAGGCCGCTGCGCAGAGTTCCACGAATGAAGTTGTCAAAGAGAATTACGAAAAATTTTCCGCCTGCGTCAAGGTCAAGAAGAAAAAATAATTTCGTCGACAATCGCCGCTAAAGTGACGTTGCGATAAAAAATTTCTGCCGCTCAAAATTGCTTGAGCGGTTTTTGTTTTGTATAATGGCGAAAAAATTTTTTGGAGGTTGATACTTTGAACTTTGCAAAGCGCATGAATCTTTTCGGCGAAGGAATTTTCGCACGGCTCGCCGCAATGAAGCGCAAAAAAATTTCCGCCGGCGAAAACGTTTTCGATTTGTCCGTCGGCGCACCGAATATCCCGCCGCCCGCGCACGTCATGAAAATTTTGTCGGAGGAAGCACTCAAGCCCGAAAATTACATTTACGCGATAACCGACACGAACGAACTTTTGCTCGCGGCGGCGGATTGGTACAAACTTCGTTACGGCGTGGAGCTTGACCCCGCCACGGAAATTTGTTCGCTGTGGGGCTCGCAGGACGGCTTGGCGCATATCGCGTTGACTTTGATTGACGACGGAGATTTGACGCTCGTGCCCGATCCGTGCTATCCGATTTTCGCGGACGGCGCAAAACTTGCCGGCTCGGAAATTTTTTTCATGCCGCAACTGCGCGAGAACAATTACGTAATTCAGCTCGAAAAAATTCCTGCCGACGTTGCAAGTCGCGCAAAGTTCATGGTTGTTTCTTATCCGAACAATCCGACGACGGCCGTCGCGCCCGACGATTTTTACGAACGCTTGATTCACTTCGCCAAACGAAATGATATTGTCGTCCTGCACGACAACGCTTACAGCGAATTGGTTTTCGACGGCACACGCGGCGGAAGTTTTTTGAGTTTCAAGGGCGCGAAAGATGTCGGCGTCGAATTTAATTCCCTGTCGAAAACTTACGGCTTCGCGGGCGCACGCGTCGGCTTTTGTCTCGGCAACCGCGATGTCGTCAAGCACGTCAAACTTTTGAAGAGCAACATTGATTACGGTCTGTTTCTGCCGATTCAAAAAGCGGCGATTGCGGCGTTGCAAAGTCCCCGCGAAGTTATCGATAAAACTCGTGCGGCTTACGTCGAACGGATTGACGCGCTGATTGACGGGCTGAATTCGGTCGGTTGGAAAATTGACAAACCGCGTGCGACAATGTTTGTGTGGGCACCCGTCCCCGAAGGTTTCGGCACGTCCGAAGAATTTGTCGCAACTTTGCTTGAGCGGGCAAATGTTATGGTCACGCCCGGCAGTGCGTTCGGCAAAAGCGGCGAAGGTTTCGTGCGTATGGCGTTGGTTCAAACTGCTGACGTTATGAAAGAAATTGTCGAGCGAATTCGTCCCGTGTTGAGCGCATGAAAATTTTTTGCAAACGAAAAGCAACCCGTTCCGAAGAGCGAGTTGCTGATTTTTTTTATGACAGCAAGCCCAAAACCGACGACGCGGCCGCTTTAAAAGCGGCGGAACAATTTGGTTAAGCCGCTCAATCTGCCGACGTTTCCGTCAAGCACGAAACTTTTACGACAGCAAGCCTAAAACCGACGACGCGTCTTGATTCGCCTGCGCCAACATCGCTTGAGCCGCCTGCAACAAAATGTTGTCTTTCGTGTAATTCGTCATTTCTTTCGCCATATCCGCATCGCGATTCGTCGAGTCGGCATTTTGAACGTTTTCGGTTGACGTGGTGATATTCGCCGCCGTGTATTCGAGTCGTGCCTCAATCACGCCGATACTTGTCAACTGGTCGAGTGCGCCGTCAATCGCGTTGTCAAGTGCGCTGAGCGTGCCCAGTGCGTCGTCGCGTGTCTTTATGCTGACGGTGTCACCGTTCTTGCTTTTTAGACCGAGAGCCGAAGCGCGCATGTCGCTCAAACTCATTGCCATTGATTGATTCGCGCCCGCGCCGACGTGAAAAACTGCCGCACCGTTTGTCACACTTCCGTTGCTGCTTTCGCCCGAAGGTCCTTCGCCGCGTTGCAGACATTTGAACTTGAGCGCACGGGTTGCGTCCTGTTTGACATTGCCGCCGCCGTCGCGAATTATGATATTCAGTCCCGACAGCTGATAAGCTTTTTCGACAGAAGTTACCGCCACCGCGCTTTCGGAGGGATTCGGTACGATAAGTATTCCGCCGTCTTTGGCTTTTACGACATTCATCCCGCTGGGAGCCTCAATGCCGGCAATGTATTGGTCAGCAGTCAGTCCGATGATAGGAATAATCCCCGCCGGTTGTCCGGGGTTGCTGTTAACAGGCGTTTGTTGATTATGATATGAAGCATATGGAACGTCATAACTGCCGTTACCCGGATAAGCGTAAGGTGAATTCGAAAGAATATCTCGCAACGTGTAGTTGCCGACGGCTTCCGTGCGGGTGTAAGTGTTGCCGTTGACGACGTGGCTGATTGTGAACGTGTCGCCCTCTTCGATTTGGAGCGGTTTGCCGTCGCGGTCTCGGAGTTGCGTAAGCGTGCGATTTTGAAGGTTATAAAGAGTGTCAATCGGTTCCGGACAATAAAGCCCTTTGCAAATCCACACGGCACCAATCATCCGCGAAATGCCGCTCATGTTGCCGTTGACGAGAAATTTTCCGTTGAACGTGACAATCGCGTTGTCGTCAATTTGGTCAAGCAGTTGGTCAACTTCCTTTTGCATGATTCGGCGGTCTTCGTCGGTGTTGCTGTCGTTGGCAGAGTCAATCGCTTTTTGCTTGAGCGTCTTGAGTGTCTCGACGATATTGGCGACGGCACCTTCGGCAGTTCGCATCATCGCCATATCGTTTTGCGTGTTTTGATTCGCTTGGTTGAGTGAACGGATTTGTTCGCGCATTCGTTCGGAAATGCCGTAAGCCGACGCGTCGTCCGCCGCCGAAGTGATTCGTTCGCCCGTGGCAACTTTGCGCAAATTTTTCTGTGCGGCACGAGAATTTTTGCCGAGCGTGTTTAGCGTGCGGACAGCTCCGAGAGATTGTTTTTGACCTTCGTCGCCATAAAAATTCCTCCTTGAAATTTCGTCCTGCGTTACAAAGAATTTTAAAATTCCTTCGCGGTAAAGTCAATGCGGCGTTCAGAAAAAGTTGCGCGGCGAAAATTTTTTGATATACTCATGCCAAAGAAAACTTCGGGGAGGCAAGTTATTGGCAAGTAACGAAAAATTTCCGGCTGAAACAATTATCGTCACGACGGGCGGCGTGCACATTCAGGCGAAGAGCGCGGGACAACAAAATTACGTCGACACGATGCGGCGGCACGTGGTAACTTTCGGCGTGGGCGCGGCGGGCACGGGCAAAACTTTTTTGGCGGTGGCACTGGCGGCACATTATCTGCGCGTAAAAGACGTGCGGAAAATTATTTTGACGCGACCGGCTGTCGAGGCGGGCGAACGACTGGGATTTTTGCCCGGCGACATCACGGAAAAAGTTGATCCTTATTTGCGCCCGCTTTATGACGCGTTGAAAGAAATTTTCGGCGTCGACTTGTATCAAAAATTTTGGAATCGCGGCGTGATAGAAATTGCCCCGCTGGCATACATGCGCGGACGAACTTTGAGCGACGCATTTATAATTTTGGACGAAGCGCAAAACACCACGTCAAAGCAAATGAAAATGTTTTTGACGCGACTGGGATTCGGTTCGCGCATGGTCGTCACGGGCGACTTGTCACAAATCGACTTGCCGCGTGGCGTGCCGTCGGGTTTGGCGGAGGCGATTGAAATTTTGCAACACGTCAAAGGCGTCGGAATTGCGGAATTGTCTTCGGCGGACGTGGTGCGTCATGAAGTCGTTTCGCGAATCGTCGAAGCTTACGAAGAAAGGGACAAGAGAGATGGGACAAGGGAAAAGTGAAATCCCTTCTCCCCACTCCCTTTTCCTTTGTCCCTTACAAAGGAGGCAACATGAATACGACAATCGGCTTTGAGCCCGAAACTTTGAGCGTCGACGAAAATTTGTTGACGGAAATTCTGCGGGCGGCGGATACCGTCGGAAAAATTTACGGCGTGGAAAATTCCGAACTGAGCATAACTTTGACGGACGACGAACACATTCACGCGCTCAATAAAAAATTTCGCAAAATCGACCGCGCAACGGACGTTTTGAGTTTCGCCTTCCGTGAAAGTGATGAGCCGGAAATTTTGGACGCGAAAGTTGACGTGCTCGGCGACGTAATTATTTCGTTGGAGCGGGCAAAAATTCAGGCTGAAGAATTCGGGCATTCATTTCTGCGCGAAGTGATTTTTCTGGAAGTACACGGACTTTTACATTTGCTGGGCTACGATCACATTGACGACGACGACCGCCGCGAAATGGAGGACGAACAAAAATTTGTGATGACGACGCTCGGCATTACCAGATAAAAAAACTCCGACACGAAGTCGGAGCTTATTTGAAACGCTTGGGCGTTTATTTTTTTTCGTCGGATGCCTCTGCAGGTTTTTCGGCAGGTTTCGCGTCCGCAGTTTTTTCGGCGGGAACGTCAAACGGTTCGTTAAGCAAGCGTTCGCGTTCGGCGGCGTTGTACTCTTCGAGTTTCTTGTCCTGCTGAAGAACTTCACCGCCGGCAAATTTGGGTTTTTCAATCGGGAACGTGATGACTTGCAAGGCTTTAATGGTTTTCCACGCGCCGACTTCCAAAAGTGTGGCGTCACGCGGTTCGCTCTCGTTGGCGCATTTGTGCCACTTGCCCTCTTCGTCCTGGAAATACATTTCGAATTCCAGATTAAAATGGCTTTCGTCCGCGTATTTGATGCTGAATTTGCCCGCGCTGTATTTGAGCCCGCGAGCCTCGTACTTTTTAATCGTGTCGTCAAGGCGCGGCGAAACGACATCCGCAATTTTTTCAAGCGTCATATCGGGACGGAACAAGTCGATGAAAAAATTCTTCGCGGCATCAAGCAATTTTGCGGCAGTTTCGATTTTGTTTTCCAATGCCATGTCAATTCACCTCGCTCAAACGGTAAGTTCAAGTTCTTTTTCGTAACGTTCGGTAACGTCGCTCTCTTTGGCGGTGAGACCTTCCTTCGCCCACGCGGGAACTTCCGACTCGTCAATTTCGCGGACTGTGGTTTTTTCGACCCACTTGCCGTTTTCTTTGTAATAGAGCCTGTGGACGAGGCGCATGACGTTGCCTTCGACGCTGGAAAAAAGTTTCGCGGCGTAATCGACAATGCCGGTGTCTTTAAGCGCAGTTTGCAATTTCGGCAGGAATTCTTTGAGCCAGCCTTCGATCTCTTCCCAATTTTTGACGACGAGATAGCCGCCGACAAGTAAACCAATCAGAACCGGTATCATATTAAATCGACCTCCAATGAATTTTAAACTTGCGTGTCTATTGTAAACGAAAAATCTTTTGCAGGCAAGTTGCTTTTGAAAACTGTAATGCCCGCCGAAATTAAAAGAGGCCGTCAAGGATGACGGCCTCTGCCGACGCATTTGCGTGACGCAAATACCGTCGGCCAACAGGCCTCACGATAACTTTTCGGATTGTCGATAACGCAGTCCTCGCCCGCCGCGCAGGCGCGGTTTCTTTTGGTTACTTTTCTTTGCCGTCAAAGAAAAGTAACACTCAAAAACTCAAAATCAGCGAACAAATTATTTCAAAACGAACGCGCTGACGACAACCACGCTATAACTTTTCCGTCAAAAACCGCATAAAAAATCGCGTCAAAATCTGCCAACACAAAAGATTGAAAATTTTTTCTCAAACCTTATTGCCTGCTTGTTTTGATTATGCTATATTAATCGGCGGTTATCGGCAGTTGAGGAAATTTTTTTGCCGAAATCAATCAGACGGGTGGTCAAAATGGAAGTAATTTTATCGGAGTGTTTGGGATTTTGCTACGGCGTCAAAAGGGCGATAAAAATTGCCGAAGAGCACGCGGATGGGAAAAGTTGCACGTTGGGACCTATAATCCATAATCCGCAAATGGTTGAGCGACTCAAGTCCAAAGGAGTCGGCACGGTCGAAGATTTGAAGGCGATGGAGGAGGGCACAATAATAATTCGCTCGCACGGCGTGGGTCCGCAGGTCTACGAAGAGGCCAACGCACGGGGATTGAAGCTTGTCGACGCAACTTGTCCGCACGTAAAAAAAGCACAACTTTCCGCCAAAGATTTGGCGAAGGACGGACGAAAAGTTGTCATCATCGGCGAAAAAAATCACCCCGAAGTTAAAAGCATCTTCGAATGGACAAACAACCGAGCGATTATCGTTGAAACGGACGAGGACGCGCAAAACTTGCCGCCCTGCCCAAAACTCGGAATCGTCTCTCAAACAACCGTCAGCGGCGAAAATTTCGTCAAGATGGTGACGCACCTGCTCGGAAAGTCAAGCGACATACGAATCTTGCGAACGATATGCACGGCAACCGATCAAAGACAAAAAGCGGCTCTTGAACTTGCGGGGAAAGTCGACGTTATGATTGTCGTCGGCGGTCGAAACAGTGCGAACACCACCAGACTCGCACAGCTGTGCCAAAGCAAATGCAAAACTTATCACATCGAAACCGCGCAGGAATTGTCGCCCGTTTGGTTAGAAAAAGCC
>CAMUZL010000021.1 GCA_947165185.1 uncultured Selenomonadales bacterium | reverse complement strand
GCGCAAGTCCGCACGATTATCGAAAACTCAATCGTTCAGCTCAAACAGGAACTCAATAACCAGGGCATCAAAGTCGAAAACGTCGAAGTTTACGCGGGCTTGAGTGACGGCTCACTTATGAACGGGCAAGGCGGTCAGGCGTGGCAACAAAATCGTCAGCAGAGCGGCGGCAACCGTCGAATCGATTTCGACCGACTCGAACGCGAAGTTGACGCGACAGCGGCTCCCGTCAACCAAAGCACCGCGACCGACGGCGTTGATTATTCCGTCTAAAAAATTTTCGGAGGAATTACTATGGCAAGTTCACTGAATACAATCACCGTCGACGGCGTGACTTACGACGCGGCCGCTTACGCTTCCAGCCAAACCACCGCGATTAAAGAAAACGGCGACCTCGGCAAAGATGCGTTCCTGCAACTTTTGGTTACTCAGTTGCGCTATCAAGACCCGCTCAATCCGCAAGACAACAGCGAATACATTGCGGAGCTGGCGAATTTCAGTTCGCTTGAGCAGATGACAAACGTCGTCAAAAATCTTGAAGACCTCGGCAAAGTTGTCAACAACATCGACACTTCCGTTCTTGTCGGGCAACTTTCCAGCATGATCGGCAAAAATGTCGATTGGATTGAAGTTGTCAACAGCGCGGACGCGGAAGGCAACCCCGTCAGCCACAACGAAACTTTGACGGGACTTGTGACGGGCGTGACGATTGTCGAAGGCGCGCCGCAAATTGTCGTTCAAGACGCGGACGGAAATCGTCATCAAGTCGACATTGCGAATATCGGTCACGTTTACGAGCCGGAAGAAAAAACTTCCGACGAAACTTCGGACGACGCCGCGACGAGTGATTTGGCGGCAGAAGAGACGGCAAGTTCCGCGACGACAACCAAAACCGTTACAAGTTCAACGACGAGCGAAGAAATTTCAGACGACGCGGACACGACCGAAACAGCCGAAGCCGTTACGGATGTCGAAGCCGTCGATTTGGACGAAGTCAAAGAGTAAATTTTTTCGACAACAAAAAAGCCGCTCTCCAAAACGGAGGGCGGTTTTTCATTGCGAAAATTTTTTACTCGGAAAAATATTGGAAGTAGACGACTGCCGCGAAGAAAACTATTGCCGCAGCCATTGACGCCAAACCTGCGCGCTCTGCCCACAAATCTTGTGTCGGCGACAAGTTGTAATGCCGGCGTGCGTAAGTTGACCCCAGCGAAATTGCCAACGCGACGTACAGCGCACGATTCAGCGGCGAAAAAGCTTGCCAGCCGACGATTAAAAACACCAACGTCAGCGCGAACACGATTATCAGCAGATAATCTTTGCCGACTTTTTTTTCGGGCTGTTTATTTTCAGTTTCGTTTTGTTGCTTGGGTTTGAGTTTCTTTGCGATTTTTCTGGACTGCCGCGCCATGAAGATTCCCCTTTAAAATTTTTTTCAGAGTTTACCAGAGGCAACGGACTTTGGCAAGCCACTTTAAAAGTGGCGGAACCGTTGGTGCTCACCGTGAAGTTCCGACAATTCAAACGTCATTACTTCGCACGAACGACACGCGCAAAAAAATTTCACTTCGCCGCGAAGATTTTAAACGTCAATTCGCACGAAAGAATTTTTCCGCCCGTGCCGTCGATTGAAACGGTTTCCAATGTCGCAAATCGTTTACCGTCCAAAATTTCCCGCAGGAAATTCAGCAACGAAACATATTCCGCCTCAAGCTTAACCGTCACCGTTTGCGATTGAATTTCTTCGCCGCCGATGTCGCCCGACTGCACAGAAATAATTTCCGCTCGTTGAGTTTGTGCCGATTGATAAAGCGCGTCGATAAATTTTTCCGCATTAAGTTCGCTCGGCAAAAATTCTCGTGCCGCATCAAGTTCGCGTTCCTTTTGTGCGACTGTTGCCGATAAATCGCCGTAACGTGCTTTCAGTTCCGAAACTTCCCGCTCGACTTCACGCAATCGCCGCGTCTCAAGTTGCATGTTTAAAATTTCCCGCCGCGCAGGTTCCCAAACAAATTCTTGCAGGACGAAAAAACACAGCACGCACGTCACAATCGTCAACGGGAACAGAAATCTTTTGTCGGGCATGGTTACCACCTCAACGAAAAAAAGAGCCGCCTTTGACGACTCCCGTGAAAAATTTTCAGTCTGCAGTGAACGGCAACAACGCAATGTTGCGAGCGCGCTTGATGGCAATCGTCACTTGGCGTTGATGTTTGGCGCAGTTGCCGGAAATGCGACGCGGCAAGATTTTACCGCGTTCGGTGGTGAAGCGGCGCAATTTGGCCGCGTCTTTGTAATCTATCTTTTCAACTTTGTCGACGCAAAAAGCACAAACTTTTCTGCGCGGGCGTCGACCTCTTTCTCTGCGCATGTTAAAGCCTCCTCAGGTTTTGTCAAAACGGCGGGTCTTCCAAATCAATGGTATTGTCGTCGCCAAAATCGTCAACATTTTTGGGCGGGCGGTTGTCGCGTTCGGGCTGACGATAATCGTTACGCCGATAACCGTCGTCATTGGAACGCGAATTGCGCTGATAATCGTCGCCGTCATTGAAACGCGAACCGCGTTGATAACCGCCGTCGTCATCACGTTGATAGCCGCCGTCGCCGCCGCTGTCACGTTTGGAGCCGGCAAATTCGATGTTGTCTGCCACAACGTCCACGGCATTGACCTTAACACCGTCTTTGTTCTCGTAACTGGATGTTTGCAAACGACCTTCAACCAGAATGCGTGTACCTTTAGTCAAATAGCGACCGCAAAATTCTGCAGTCTTTTCCCACGCGACGAGATTGAAAAAATCGACGGCGTCTTTGTCTTTGCTGAACGATCTGCGAACGGCAATACCCATGCGGGCGAAAGCCTTGCCGGTTTGTGTGTAGCGGACTTCGGGGTCGCGGGTCAGGTTGCCCGAAAGAAAAACTCTGTTCACGCTTGAACCTCCTTTTCATCGGAGCGAACAATCATGTGCTTGAGAATTTCGTCCGTGATTTTCATGACGCGATCACATTCGGCAACGCAAGCCGGCTCGCACGTCACGTAAAAGAGCACGTAGAAACCTTCGGCTTCTTTTTTGATCTCGTAGGCGAGACGACGCTTGCCCCAGCGATCTTCCTTGGTGATTTTGCCGCCGTTTGCCGCGATAAGGTTTGAAAATTTCTCGATAACGGCGTTGGTTGCTTCCTCTTCCATGGAACGGATGATAAAAATAACCTCGTAGTTCCTCAACTCAGAACACCTCCCTTTGGTCTGTCGGCTCACAAAAATTTTGCGAGCAGAGAGTTTGTAAACTGCTTAACGGGCAGAAAGTATATCACCGCAGAAATTTTTAAGCAAGAAAAATTTTCAAGCCGTCATGAAAAAATTATTCGTGACGGCTTTTTTCTGCGTGAAAAATTATCTCGTGACGATTTTTTTGACGCAGAAAAATTATTCATGACGGCTTTTTTTCTGTGTGAAAAAATTTTATTCGAAGTCTCGGCAGTAACGTCGAAGTTCGCCAAGTTTCGCATAAAGATTTTTGCCGGGACAATCCGTGTCGTTTAAATCTCTGTGCCCGACAATGACGCCGCGTTTCACGGGATTGAGTTTGAATTTTTGACACAACCACGCCGTCAAAAGTTTCAGCGAATCCCACTGCACGGCGGGAACTTTGACGAAATCGAAATTGCCCGCGACGCAAATGCCGACGGAATTTTTGTTGTGTTGATATGCGTGCGCGCCGACCGCCATTAATTTGCGTCCCTGCTCAATCGTGCCGTCTTTGCGAATCACGAAATGATAGCCGATACCCGCCCAGCCGTTGGTTTCTTTGTGGAACTTGTGAATTTCTTCGGCGGAAGAATCTTTGTCGCCGTCGGGAAAGCCCGCGTGGTGAACGACGATAACTTCAGTCGACGGGCGTTCTTCGTATTCGCTGAACTCCAGAAATAATTTTCGTATCGGCGGCTCCCACGTGTCCAAAATGTAAGCGGAAGCTTTTTCGGGCGGGAAAAAAATTCCCGTCGCCGTCAACGCCGCCAATTTCAAAAAGTCTCGTCTGTCCATAAATCAAACTCCGTTAAAGATTTTTCGACGCGATAACGCAAAAATTGTTCCCCCGCTTTTAAAGCGGGTCGTCTGTCCATAAATCAAACTCCACAAAATTTTTTCAACGCAATGAAATGAATTGTCCGCCGCTTTTAAATTCGATTGTTGTCACTCTTCCGGCACGGCAGACAAAATTATTTTGCCCGTCAAGCCGTTCTTTGGATTTATAAAAATTTTCTGCATGCCTGGCGACACTTCAATAAAACTTTCGCCGGACTTGTCGAAGTCGTACTCTTGCCCTTCGACTTCGAGAGTAAACTTGCCCGAAGTAATCTGGACGTCGACTTTCATAAGTTCGCCGTCAGAAATGTCAATGCCACTGGTTTCGCTGCCTCCGGAAGCGTCATCCGCCTCAAAAACTATCCGGTTGTCCGCCGTATGGGTGATCGACGTTGTGACTTTGTCGCTGCAACCGCCGACAATCAACGCCGTCAACAAAACCAAAACGCTCAAAAATTTTTTCATGAGTATCAATCTCCGTCAATTTTTCGGCACAAACTTTAAACGCGGCAATAACGTTCAATTTTCTCGAACGCTGCGGCGCGTCAATCGGGTCAAGCGTCACGCTTGCTCCGTCAATTTTTCGGCACGGCGCGCAAAAACACATCGCCCGTAAAGCCGTTCTCTGCCGCCAGAAAAAATTCTTGGTCGCCCGCCGCCACGTCGATAAAAGTTTCGCCCGACTTGTTGATAACGTATTCCTCGTCATCGATTTTAATAACCAATCTGCCCGCAGAAATTTTCGCATCGACTTGAATAATCGAGCCGTCGGGAACGAGTATGGGCATTAAGGTTTCTTTTTTGACGACAAGGTTGCCCGCGTCGTTGCCCGAAACGTGAATCGTGTTGATGTCATCATTTACGAATGCGATTGAGCCGCCGCAACCGCCGACAATCAACGCCGTCAACAGAATCACCACGCTTAAAAATTTTTTCATGAGCATCAGCCTCCTTTGATGACGAAATTTTATTCCGCCGCGTCGACGAATTCAACAAACAGTTTTTGCGTTTTGACTGCACTTTTTCAATCGCCGACAAGCATCGTCAACCAAAGCCGAAAAAATTTTTCGTGACGCCGTCAAATTTTCGGGACGGATTTTAAAGTTATTTCGCCCGTGAAATTGTCCAGCCCCGTGAAAACAATTTCGCGACTGCCGACGGGCACATCAACCGAAATTTCCCCGCTCTTGTCGAAGGTGTGAGTTTTGCCGCCGACTTTAATTTCAAGTTTGCCGCTGTCGATTTTCGCTTCGCCGAACAAAAGGTTGTCGTTTTCGTCGAGTGCCGCCGTGCCGTTCGAGCCGTTGCAGTTTTTGCCTTCGACGCGAATTTCACCGTCGCCCGCGTTCACGGAAAAACTTTCGACATCACAGCCGCCGACAATCAACGCCGCGATTAAAATCAGCACGCTCAAAAAATTTTTCATGAGTGTTTACCTCCGTTGAATTCAATTTCGTCGCGGCGACAACGTTTGAAAAATTTTAAGGTCGCGGCGCGTCAGCTGTTTGGTTACTTTCTAAAAGTAACCCGTTGAATCTGAACGCGAATAAAGTTATGTCGTCCGATTGTTCAGCTTCGCCGACGTGAGCGGAAACGTCCCCGCGAATATTTTTCAGCAACGTTTTCAAGTCAACGCGACAATCCGTCGTGTTCATGAATTTTATCAACCTGTCGGGCAGATATTCTTCGTTCGCAACGTTCAAAGCTTCCGTAACACCGTCCGTGTAGACGAAAAGCAAATCGCCGCGCTTGAGCGAAATTTTTTGTTCGACGAAAGGAATCCCATCCATCGGACCGAGAACGAAATTTTTCTTCACGTCAAGGAATTCGCAGGAATTTTTTTCTGCGCGATAAAGCACGGGCGGATTGTGTCCGGCGTTGACGAAAGTAAATTCGCCCGTCTCCAAATCCAAAATGCCGATAAATGCCGTCACAAACATCATCGCGTCATTGTTGGCGCAAAGTTTTTCGTTCGCCGCCTCAACTGCCGCGGCAAGTCCGTCGCTTTGATAAAGAGTCATCACGAAATTATTCAGCATATTTTTCGCGCTGACCATGAACATCGCGGCGGGAATTCCTTTGCCCGAAACGTCCGCAACGGTTATCACGACGTGATTTTCGCCGAACTTGTAGAAGTCGTAGAAATCGCCGCCGACTTCTTTGGCGGGCGTCATCGTCGCGAACAAGTCAACGCGTTCCATGTCGTCGACGAAAAAATCTTTCGGCAACATGCCCGCTTGAATTTCCGTCGCAACGTCAAGCCCCGTGGCAATGCGTTGTTTTTCGGCGGTCTCCGTTTCCAACTTCAGCATCTGCGATTTCAGGTTGTCGGTCATCTTGTTGAAGTCGTTCGCCAAATCTTCAATTTCGTCGCCCGTTTTTATGTCGAGTTTCTTGAAAGTTTTTTCCGTGAAGTTGTCGCCGATAAGCGCGGTAATTTCGCGAACGCCGTCAGCAAGTTCGTTAATCGGTTTTGCGAAACGGCTTGAAAGTTTCGTGCCCAACAGGAACAAAATCACCAGCAACGCGGCGGGAATTCCGACAATCAACCACTTCATGTAAGAATATTCTTCGCTCAAAATATTTTTAAGCGTCCCGACTTCGTTCATGAAATAATCCCGCGTGTTTTTCGACAAACTCAAAACCTGCGATTCGGGGATAAGCAGACCGAATGACCATTTTGTTTCGGGCATTGGCGCGAACGCCAGATAAAAATTTTCGCCGGCAAAACTAACGGGCAACACGCCGCTTTCGCCGCCAAGCATCAATTCCGCCGCGTGCGCCAAAGATTTTTCGGAACTCAAGCGCAAGTCGCCGTTTGAAACTGCAAGCACGCTGTAATTGTGCGTGACGAAAACAATTTCCCCGCGCCGATTCAAAACGAAACTGCAATAATCGCCGGCGATTGTCTCGTCAACCAAATCGTAAATTTCGTCACTGGAAATATCAATCCCGACGACGCCCGCAAAATTTCCCATCGCGTCATAAAACGGGGCACTCGCGCCGAGTTGTCTGCTGGCGTTAACTTCAACCGTGCGATACAATTCGGAAATGATCGGCTTGCCGGCTTTTTCGGTGGAAATGTACCAGGGACGTTTGCGCGGATCGAATTCGTAAATTCTTTCGTTGGAAAAAGTTATCGGCTTGTTTTCGCTCAAATCCGTATCAACAAGGCGTGCGCCGATGTGCCAGCCGTTTTTCGAGCCGACGAAAGCCGTCGCGTGATAACCTTCGTAACTTTTGAGCAATTCGCCGAGAATTTCCCTGATGTTTGCGGCAAGCGCGATTTCGTTTTTCAATTCGGGCGTGAGATTGTCGCGAATATCGGGCGCGTAAATTATATACGGCTCCGCGTTGTGAACTTCATCGGTGCGCGGGTCGGGCAAAGTTTTCGGCAAATAATTGTTCGGGTGCGAAATTATGTACGACATTGCCTCCGACAAAATCGTCGCGTCTTCGCGGGCGATTGACATTTCGCGATCAATGAATTGCGCCTTCGCCTCCGCCAATTCGCCGAGCGTTTCTTTAAGTTGCGCGAACAAAAGTTCGTCGGTGAATCCCGCGCTTTTTTCGCCGAGTTCCGCAGTCATCGTGTTCATGTCTTTTTCGACGACTTTGCTGCCGAGATAAGAAAAAATTCCGAGCGCAAGGAAAGTTATCAGCCCCATGCCGAGCACGAGTATCAAAACTTTTTCGCGAATGTTAAGCTTCATTTTTTCGACTCCCCTTGTATCTCAGCGCGAATAAAGTTATGTCGTCCGATTGTTCGGCCTCGCCGACGTGTTCGGCAACGTCCGCACGAATATTTTTCAACAACGTTTTCAAGTCAACGCGACAATCTGTCGTGTTCATGAATTTTATCAACCTGTCGGGCAGATATTCTTCGTTCGCAACGTTCAAAGCTTCCGTAACGCCGTCCGTGTAGACGAAAAGCAAATCGCCGCGCTTGAGAGAAATTTTTTGCTCCGAAAAAGGAATTCCGTCCATCGGGCCGAGGACAAAATTTTTCTTCACGTTAAGGAATTCGCAGGAATTTTTTTCTGCGCGATAAAGCACGGGCGGATTATGTCCCGCGTTGACGAAAGTAAATTCGCCCGTCTCCAAATCCAGCACGCCGACAAAAGCCGTCACGAACATCATCGCTTCGTTGTTCGAGCAAATTTTTTCGTTCGCCGCAGAGACCGCCAAAGCCAAGCCGTTTTCCTTGTAAAATCTCACGATAAAATTATTCAGCACGGTTTTTGAACTGCCCATAAACAGCGCGGCGGGAATTCCCTTGCCGGAAACGTCCGCAACGGTTATCACGACGTGCGTTTTGTCGAGCATGTAAAAATCGTAAAAATCTCCGCCGACTTCTTTTGCGGGCGTCATTTTCGCGAGAATTTCAAAGTCATCGCGCACGGGAAAATCTTTCGGCAACATGCCCGATTGAATATCCGCCGCAATGTCCAATTCGGTTTGGATGCGTTCGCGTTCGGCGACGGTCTTCGTCAAATTCGCGGTGTACTCTTTCAGCGCGAAAGTCATTGCGTTGAAACAAACTTCCAAATGCTTAATTTCGTCGTCCGTTTTTATGTCCAAAGTCTTGTCGTAATTGCCGCCCGCAATTTCGCGCACGCCGTCCGAAAGTTGGTTAATCGGTCTGACGAAACGCGCCGAAAGTGCCTTGCTTGCCGAAACGAACGTATTCAGAAACCAGCCCAAAAGAATCAGCGCGGCGAAAATTATCAGGAAAAATTCGCTCTGCAGACGCGTGCCGAAAACTTCAACTTGCTCAAGAAAATAATCGCGTCCCGCTTCGGCAACAATGCTGATGTCGCGGCGCGGCGTGAGCGTCCCGAAACTCCAGCCGATATTTTTCATGGGCGCGAACGCCAAAAAATATTCTTCGCCGTCAACCGTCACGAGAACCGTACCCGTTTCGCCGTTGACCATTCGCGTCGCCGCCTCCGCCAAATTTTTTCGGGGAGTCAAGCGCAAGTCTTGCCCGCCGACTTTGGCAGAAATTTTGTCGCCCTTGTATGACGAAAAAATTACTTCGCCTTTTTTGTTCAGCACGAAACTGAAACCGTCATCGCTTACGGCGGTATCGGCTATCGTCGCGTAAATTTCTTCGCTTGAAACGCCCAGCCCGACCACGCCCGCAATTTCGCCGTTTCGGTCGAAGTACGGCGCGGAACAGCCGATAAATTGAAATTCGTCAGCGCCGACGTTCGTCTCCAAATCCGAAAAAACCGACTTGCCGGCAGTAATCGCGTTTTTGTACCAAGGACGCGTGCGACAATCGAAGTGATAAATTTCGTCGTCTCCAATAGGCAATTCGCCGCGAACATTCGGCAAAACGCTGACACAAATAAACCAGCCGTTTTTCGAGCCGACGTAGAAAGAGGATTTATAGTCGCCGAAAGATTTCGCCAGCGGTTTCATGAACGCACGAATATTTGCGGCAAGCCCAATTTCGTTGTGAATTTCGGGCGGCAAATTTTCCGGCGACATTCCGTTGAGATAAGTTTCGGGGCTGTAAATTACATACGGATCGAAATTCGCAACGGGATCGACACGCGGGTCGCGCACCTTTATCGGCCGCCACTCTTCGGGATTCGAGGCAATGCGCGTCATAAGATTCGCCATCATCTCCACATCTTCGCGAATCAAATCCGTTTCGTGGTCAATGAAATTTGCGCGGGATTTGGCAAGTTCTTCGAGCGTGTCTTTGAATTGCCGCAACATGAGTTCTTCGGTAAACTCCGCGCCCGCCGCTGTCACGCGTTCGGCGAGTTTGTCCATGCCGCGTTTGACGATGTCCATTGCGTAAAAAGAAAGACTGCTCAAGGTCAAAAATGACAGAAACCCCGCCGCCAAGACGAGGACGAGCAGTCTTGTTTTTATTTTCAGCGTGTGCAGTTTTTGGGCGCATTGTTGTATCTTTGCAAAAAAATTTCCCATCATGCCGCCTCAAAAAAATTTTTTCATGTGCAAAATGTTTTTGTCGTTCGTGCGCTCATAAGAAATTTCGTCGACGTTTTTTTTCACGAGAAAAATTCCCAGCCCGCCGATGTCGCGTTCGTTCATGTCAAGCGTAATATCGGGGTCGGGTTTTTCCAGCGGGTTGTAAGGTTTGCCGCCGTCAATAAACGTCAAAGAAACCGCGTTGGGATCTTCCGCGAAGTCAATGCAAAAAGTTGCGTCGCCCGTCGCGGATTCGTAAGCGTAACTTGCAATGTTGACGAAAATTTCTTCGATGACAAGTTCAAGTTGCATTGCCGCCTTAATCGGGCAGTCGCGAGCTTCAAGTTTTTCTGTGGCGAAGTCGGTAACCTGTTGCAGATTCTCAATCTTCGCTTCGACCGTGATTTTTTCCATCAAAAAAACTCCGTTACTCGATTGTCATCAAACCGGCAAAGCCCGTCATATCCAAAACTTCCATAACCGTTTCGCTGACGTGGATAAGTTTCATTGAGCCTTGTTTGTTCATACGCTTTTGAGCGACGAGCAAGACGCGCAGTCCCGCCGAGGCAATGTATTGAAGTTCGGCGAAATCGAAAGTCAAATCCGTGATGCCGTCAAGTTCGGCGTTGAGGAATTTGGTCAATTCGGGCGCGCTGCCCGCGTCGAGTCTGCCGATAACCTGAACCGTCAATGCAGTGCCGTTGAGTTCTTTTTTGATTTCCATGTTGAGTGTTCCTCCCAAAAAATTTTTTGTCAAACTTTATCGCGTGCGGCGATGTATCTGTTAATCGACGAGATAAGTTGTACCACGTCGAAAGGTTTGGCAATGTGATAATTCATGCCGCTTGCCAAGCTCATGCGCTTATCTTCTTCGCGGGAATTTGCGCTGAGCGCGATAATCGGCAAATTTTTCACGTCGGGGCGATCAAGCGCACGAATTGCCCGCGTCGCCTCGTAGCCGTTCATAATCGGCATTTGAATATCCATCAAAATCAAGTCATAATAACCCGGCGGATGATTTTTGACGGCCTCGACCGCGTCGCAACCGTCGGGAGCAGTTTCGACCGAAAAGCCCGATTCTTCCAAAATAGTTTCCGCCAACATGCGATTAAGTTCAACGTCGTCGACCAAAAGAATTCTGTTGTGGTAGTTCGCGTTGTCCGAAACGGCTTCGGAAATTTCTTCGGGCGCGGAATTTTCGCGGTAAATTTTGACGGGCAAGCCGACTTTGAAAGTTGAGCCGCGACCTTTTTCGCTTCTCGCTTCGATTGAGCCGCCCATTGCGTCCAAAAGTTTTTTCGTTATCGCAAGGCCGAGACCAATTCCCGCGTGTCCGCTTTTCGTCGAAGTTTCTTCGCGCTCGAAGGATTCGTACATGCGTTTCATGAAATCTTCGCTCATGCCGATGCCGTTGTCCTCAACCGTGAATTCGCAACGCACGTAACCGGATTCGGAAACTTTTTTCTTTTTGGCGGTGAGGCGAATCATTCCGAAGACGGAAGTAAATTTTATGGCGTTGTCCAAAAGCGCGGAAAGAATTTTTTTCAAGTTCACGTCGTCGGTGTAGACAAGTTCTTTCGGCAAGTCAAAATTCGTTTCGATAAAAATATTTTTCTTCGCCGCCGCGTCTTTGAACGAATCAAGAACTTTCGTCGCCAACTCCGTTAAGTCGCAAACTTCCGTGCGAATTTTCGTTTCGCCGGAAGAGACTTTGCTCATGTCCAAAAGATCTGTAACCAAATTCAAAAGTTGCCGATTGGATTCGTCGACTTTTTGCAGATAGTTGCGCACAAGTTCCGGCTCGTCCAGATGACGGCTCGCCAAATCGGTAAAGCCGGTAATCGCATTCATCGGCGTCAAAATGTCGTGCGAAATGTTGAACAGGAACGAGGCTTTGACTTCGTTGGCTTGCTTTTCTTTGGCAAGTTCCATCTCCATGCGCTGATTTTCTTCGCGAATTTTTTTGCGCTCGGTGATGTCGCTGATAAAAACGTAAAAAGCATCGCCGTATTCGGGGAACGTCGAAAATTGCCCGTAATCGTCCACCCAACGAACTTTGCCGTCTTTGCGCGTGATTCGATATTCCACGTGGTCGAGGTTTTCGTTATCGGGATTCAAAATTTGTTCGTTGATTGACTTTTGAATTCTGACGAAGTCTTTCGGATAAACCATGCCCGCGAAAGTGTAGCCGGTCAACGCTTTGAATTCGGCAAGATCTTTACAGCCGTAGATGTTCAAAACTTCGTTGTTGACGTAAAGAACATTGAACGGCGGCTTAGCGGAGTAAATGAAAAATCCGCCGGGCATGTGTTCGGCAAACCATCTCAGCAACGGCAAAATTTCGTACAGATATTTTTTGCCCAAAAAATCATTCCTGCTCATAGTCGTCTCCCCAAAAAATTTTCAAGAATTTTTCCGCGCAATAATACCACACGCAACCGAATTTGTACAAAAATTTTTTTCGGGCAAAAAAATCGGTCGCTCTAAAAGCGGCGGAGATGATTTTTTGACACGAGCAAAAAATTTTTCTATAATCTGCGCGGTGAGGTGGTTCAATGGAAAAGTTTAATCCGAGTTACAGCTTAACGGAATTCAAGAATTCAGACTTCAGAATTACGACTACTGCTCAAAGAACTGCCGGCGATTTGGGATTTAATATTGACGGCGTTAAAAGAGTAGTTTCGACAATGGAGCTTAACCACTTTTACAAATCGATGACTTCATATGCCAATCACAAAATATGGCAGGACGTTTACCACGTCCCATATGGGGACTTAATTATCTATGTGAAATTTACTCAAAATGTTGTTTCAGAATTTACGTTGTTGTCGTTCAAGGAAAAGTAGGAGGAATTTTTATGGAAGAAACGATGATACACCCTGAAACGGGCGAAATTCTTTATCGTGACGTTCGCCCGATTGAATACACTTACAAAGAGCAACGAATGACAGTAGACCAGCCGGGTTGGTTTCCTGCAGATAAAAATGATACTGACGGAATTCTTTCGCAGGAAGATGCAAGGGCTACTTCTTACGCCTTGGACATCATGAAGGCTCGTCACCAAAAATATTTGGAAGAACAAAATTCCGAACTCGGCAATATATCCTTCGCTTAAATGAAAAGCCTCGACAAAACGTCGGGGCTGTTTTTTATATGTGTTCTTCGAGTTTTAAAATCAAATCACGCAGCTCCGCCGCACGTTCAAATTCCAAATTCCGTGAGGCCTCGCGCATTTCGGCTGTCAAACTTTTGACGAGATTTTTTTTCTGCGTCGGTGATAATTTTTTTATCAGCTCGCTCGGCGATTTCGATTTCTTGTCAGATTTTTTCAGCGGCAGTTCAATCAGCGGGGCTATCGGCTTTTGAATAGTTTTCGGCGTCACGCGGAATTTTTTATTGTAGTCTTGCTGAATTTGTCGCCGCCGCGCAGTTTCGTCCATTGCCCGCCGCATCGAGTCCGTTACTTTGTCCGCATACAAAATTACTTTGCCGTTGACGTTTCGCGCCGCACGCCCGATTGTTTGAATCAGCGACGTTTCCGAACGCAGGAAGCCTTCTTTGTCGGCGTCGAGGATTGCGATTAATGAAACTTCGGGCATGTCCAAACCTTCGCGCAGAAGATTTATTCCGACAAGCACGTCGAATTTGCCCGCACGCAGGTCGTGAATAATTTCCGCACGCTCCAAAGTCACAACGTCCGAATGCAAATACTTCACGCGAATTTTTACGCCGCTCAAGTAATCCGTCAGCTCTTCGGCGAATTTTTTTGTCAGCGTCGTGATTAAAACTCGTTCGTTCGCCGCGACGCGCAGATTTATTTCGGCGATTAAGTCGTCGATCTGATTTTCAATCGGGCGCATTTCGACAAGCGGGTCAAGCAGTCCCGTCGGGCGAATAATTTGCTCAACTGTGTTTTGTGATTCGGCAAGCTCGTAAGCGGCGGGCGTCGCGCTCACGAAAATTATCTGCGAAATTTTTTCGTTGAATTCGTCGAACGTCAACGGGCGGTTATCTCGTGCGCTCGGCAGTCTGAATCCGTTTTCGATTAAAGAATTTTTTCGTGACTGGTCGCCCGCGTACATTGCGCGAAGTTGCGGCAACGTCACGTGCGATTCGTCGACAACAGTCAAAAATTTTTCGGGAAAATAATCAATCAGCGTGAAGGGCGGCTCACCTTGAGCGCGTCCCGTCAAATGCCGCGAATAATTTTCGATGCCGGAGCAGTAGCCCATTTCCTGAATCATTTCCAGATCAAATTTCGTGCGCTGTTCGATTCGCTGAGCTTCGATTAATTTTCCGCGTGCCGTGAAATTTTCAACCTGCGCGGACATTTCGGCGCGAATATTTTTTTCGGCGCGTTGCAAGTCGTCGTAATCGGTGACGTAATGAGACGCGGGGAAAATAAAAACTTCGTCGCGCCGCCCGATGATTTTTCCCGTCAAAATCTCGAACTCGGAAATTTTGTCGACCTCGTCGCCGAAAAGTTCAATGCGCAATGCCCGCCCGTTGTAGCCCGCCGGCGTGACTTCAATCGTGTCGCCGCGCACGCGAAAATTTCCGCGCTCGATAATCATGTCGTTGCGCTCGTAACGAATTTCAATCAGCCGCCGCAAAATTTTATCACGCGGAATAATTTGCCCCGTCTTGATGTGCAAAAGCATTTTGGAATAATTTTCGGGCGAACCCAAACCGTAAATGCAAGACACGCTTGCAACAATAATCACGTCCCGCCGCTCGAAAAGACTGCACGTCGCGGAGTGGCGCATTTGGTCAATTTCGTCGTTAATCGCGGCGTCTTTTTCGATGTAAGTGTCGGTGGCGGCGATGTAAGCTTCGGGCTGATAATAATCGTAGTAGCTGACGAAGTAGCCGACGTAGTTATCGGGGAAAAAATTTTTGAACTCGGCGGCAAGTTGAGCGGCAAGCGTTTTGTTGTGCGCGATAACCAGCGTGGGCAACTGAATTTGTTCGATGACTTTTGCGACGGTGAAAGTTTTGCCCGTGCCCGTTGCGCCCAAAAGAACTTGAGCGCGATAGCCGTCCGAAATTCCGTCCGCCAAAGATTTTATCGCCTGCGGTTGGTCGCCCGTCGGCTGAAAGTTTGAAACGACTTTAAATTTTTTGTTCAGCAATTTTAAACCTCGTTCGCTGTCAACAGTGAGTCAACCGTTAAATCCGTGCGCTTGTTCAAGTCAATGAATTCACCTTTGGCGGTTTGTACTACGGGCATTGCCGTCACCCGCGAAGAATCCATATAAACAATTTTCGCACGCCGTCCGTCGCTCAAGCCCAACCAGCTGCCGTTAATCGACTGCAAAAGATTTTTCATGAACAAAATGCAAAAGCGCGTATCGAGTTTGCCGGCAAGCACGTCGCCGTAAAGAACTTTGATGATGTCGAACGGCGAATTTCTTTTGGCATATGAACGCGTCGTCGCCATTGCGTCGTAAACGTCAAGCACCGCGATAATTTTTCCGAAGTCGCTGATTTGGTCGCCGCGCAGATGATTGGGATAGCCGGAACCGTCGCAACGTTCGTGATGATGCAGGACGCCGAGCAAAACGTCTTTGTGATTTTTCAGTTGAGAAACTTTCAACATGTCGTAACCGTAATCGACATAGCGGCGGACTTCTTTCAATTCGTCGTCCGTCAACTTACCGGCTTTGTTCAAAAGCGTTTTGGAAACTTTCATCTTGCCGATGTCGCACAGCAAACCCGACATTAAAAGTTCGCCGATTTTGTTCGCTTTGTAGCGGAGCCAATACGCCATAATTCCCGCCAAAATTCCGACGTTCAGCGCGTGATGAATTATGTAGTCGCCGTCGCGTTTCATGTTGTGAATTTGCGTGACGGCCGGTGCCCCGTCGCAAAGTGCGAGAACGTTTTGAGGATTTAAAATTTCGGCAAGCGCGTCTTTGTCGAGTTCACCGCTGCGGGCGAAGGTGTAATAAAGATTTTGCGTTGCGTCGAGACATTCTTTGTAACGCTTGACGTAACTGTTATCGAGCAAATGTTCGCTGTTCGATGCGTCGGAAGTGTAATCGTCCTCCGTCACGTCGATATAAACCGAAAAGACATTTTTGCCGCGCAGTTTGTCTATCAAATCGGAAGTTAGTTTCGTGTTTTCCTTGAGAATTTCCGTACCGTCGAAGTCTTTAACCGCACGCCCGACTTTCATGCCGGAGCGCAATTC
>CAMUZL010000020.1 GCA_947165185.1 uncultured Selenomonadales bacterium | reverse complement strand
ATCCCGTTTCGGTGACGAGCGACGCGACGATTCAACAGGCCGACCGCTTGATGAAAAAACACAAATTTCACAGAATGCTTGTGGTTGACGACGGAAAACTTGTCGGCTACTTCAGCGACCGCGACATTATGCGCGTGGCACCGAGCCCCGCAACGACGCTGTCGAAGTTTGAAATTCGTTCGTTGCTTGACAAAATTTCCGTGCGCGACATAATGCACGAAAAAGTTATCACCGTCAACGAAGACGCGACGATTGAGGAAGCCGCGCTGATTATGTACAACAACAAAGTCGGCGGCCTGCCCGTCATTTCGGACGTGGGCGCGCTTGTCGGCATAATCACCGCGACGGATATTCTCAAAACTTTTATCGAAGTGATGGGCTTGCCTCGCGGCGACAAAATTCGCTTGACGTTGGAAGTCGACGACAAACTCGGCGTTATGGCGGACGTGACGAAAATTTTCGCGGACAACGGAATCAACATCGACAGCTTTATCACCTGCCGCCAGAGCGAGCACCGTTACGAATTCGTCGTGCGGCTGGACGACAACGCGACAGGCTTTAATGACGTGTTGAAAATTTTGGCACTGCGCGGTTACAAAGTCGTGCACAGCGTCAAAATCGGTTGAAAAATTTTTCATGAAAAATTTTCGTGATGCCCTTCGTGAAGAAATGAAGAATCCCGAATTCAAAAAAGAATGGGACGCTTTGGAGCCGGAATTTCGTCGGCTTCGCAAAAGTTTGGACGGAGAAAATTTTTCGTCGGCACGCAAGGATTTCAAAAAATTTTCAAACGCTCACGGCTGCAAAGTCGTTACCGGCGTCAAAATCGGTTAAAAATTTTTTCATACCCGCTTTAAAAGCGACGGCACGGCTGATTAATCAAAATTCTGAAAGCTCAAAGCTTAAAGCTTAAAGCTTAAATCTAACAAACGGAGGTTTTATCATGCGTAAAAAAATTTTTGCGGCCATTGCGGCAGGTTTAATCACTCTCGGAAGTTTCGGCGTTTCAACACAGGCGGCGACCCGTGCGGAAGTTGCGGCGATTAACGTTCAAACCGCAAGCGATTTCAAATATTGGAATGATGATTCGCCGACCTTGCAGAAAATTACCGAGTTCGTCGAGGCGGCCGTTGATCCGAAAAATCCGAATTACATTCCGCCCGAAGACAGAATTGCGACGTTCGACATGGACGGAACATTTTATTGCGAGACCGCGCCGCTGTATTTCCAAGAGATGATGTTTTTCCACCGCGTGCTTGAAGACAATTCGTGGCAACCGCCGAAAAATCTCGTGAACCTTGCGAAAAAAATTCAGCCCAAAGTCATGAACAAAGAGAAACTCACGCCCGCAGAAAACAAAGCGCATTTCGAGGGACTGACAGCCGCTTACGCCGGTATGACGCCCGAAGAATATCGCGCTTACGTGCGCAAGTTCATGGAGACGAATGAAGACGGCTTGACGAATTTGAAACGCGGCGAGGCTTTTTATCTGCCGATGGTCGAAATTATTTCCTACCTGACGAACAACGGCTTTAAAGTCTACATTGATTCGGCTTGCGGCGCGGACACGACCCGCGAACTCGTCAAAGACGTTATCCCGATTCCGCTTGACAGAATTCTTGCGTCGGATTTTAATTTCACGTCGACGAACATGGGCAAGGAAGCTCCGAAAAATCATTTCTTCGACCGCCACAAAGAAAAAATTGTCATCTCCGGCAAACCGATAAACGAAAACGCCAAGACCGTGAAAATTTTCAGCATCCTCAATTACATCGGCAAAAAGCCCGTGCTTGCGTTCGGAAATTCCGGCGGCGACAGCGGCATGTTGGAATACACGTTGCAGGACAACAAATATAACAGCATGAGCTTTTTCGTCATTTGCGACGACACGGAGCGCGAACTCGGCAACCCGAAACGTGCGGCGAGCGATACGGCTTTGGCTCTCAAACGCGGCTGGAATCCCATTTCAATGCGCGACGAATTCAAGACGATTTATGGCGACAACGTCAAGCGTGCGAAATAATTTTGTGCGCATGTGTTAAAAAGTTTTTCGGGAGGCTTTATCATGCGTAAAAAAATTTTGGCGGCATTGATCGCAGGTTTAATCGCGTTCGGCGGATTTAGTTTTAATTTCGTTGACGCGGCGACCCGTGACGAAATTGCGGCGATTCAAGTCAAACGCGACAAAGATTTCAAATACTGGTCAAAGAATTCCGTCGCCAAACAAAAACTTGTCGAATACGTCAAAGACGTGACGAACCCGAAGAGCAAAAATTTTATTCCCGTTGCGGACAGAATTGCGGCTTTCGACGTTGACGGAACGATTGCTTGCGAAACTGCGCCGTTTTGTTTCGATTTCATGATGTTCGTGCACCGTGCGCTTGACGACCCGAATTATATCGCCTCCGCCCGGGACAGAGCCAATGCCGAAGCCGTCAAAGCCGCGATTTACAATCACAACATGACAAACGACGTTCGCAGGAAACATTGCGCGTCCAATGCGTCGGTTTTTTCGGGAATGACTTTCGCGGAATACGCCGATTACACGCGAAATTTTTTGAAGACGCCCGTCGAAGGTTTTGACAACTTGAAAATCGGCGAAGCGTTTTATTTGCCGATGATCGAAGTAATTTCCTACCTGCACGCCAACAATTTTAAAATTTTCCTCGTGAGCGGAGCGGACAGAGATTATTTGCGCGTTTCGACCGAAATTTTGCCCGTCGACGGCGACAACAAAATCGGCACCGATTACAAATACGTTGCCACGAACCAGGGCGACAAAGACGGCATGGATTACACTTTGGCGGCGGACGATAAAGTTGTTCGCGGCGAATTCGTCAGCAAAGATATAAACATGAACAAAGTTTCAAACATGGCACGCGAAATCGGCAAGCAACCCGTTCTTGTGTTCGGAAATTCCGGCGGCGATTCGTCGATGATAAATTTTTCATTGCGCGGCAATAAATATCGGACGGCGGCATTTTTCGTGCTGTGTGACGACACGGAGCGCGAATTCGGCAACGTTGCCAAGGCGAACAAATCAAAAGCTCTTGCCGACAAAAACGGCTGGATTACAATTTCCATGCGTGACGATTTCAAAACGATTTACGGGGACAACGTCAAGCGTGCGAAATAATTTCGTGCTCATGCGTTGAAAAAATTTTTAGGAGGCTTCAACATGCGTAAAAAAATTTTGGCAGCATTGACTGCCGGCTTAATCGCGTTCGGCGGACTCAGCTTTGATTTCGTCGACGCGGCGACTCGTGACGAAATTGCGGCGATTCAAGTCAAACGCGACAA
The DNA here is from genome assembly GCA_947165185.1 of uncultured Selenomonadales bacterium. GTDB lineage: Bacteria > Bacillota > Negativicutes > Selenomonadales > Selenomonadaceae > Quinella. The sequence goes on along the minus strand of CAMUZL010000020.1, from coordinate 13,235 downwards.
AGACTTCAAATATTGGACGAAAAATTCCGTGCCGCAACAAAAGCTTGTCGCATTCGTCAAAGATGTGACGAACCCGAAGAGCAAAAATTTTATTCCCGTCGAGGACAGAATTGCGACGTTCGACATGGACGGAACATTTATCGGCGAATCAATGCCGTGCTACTTCGAGTGGATGCTTTATCTTGAGCGCGCACTTCACGACCCCGATTACACGCCATCGAACGAAGATCGCGAATATGCCGAAATGGTTGAGAGCGAAATTAACGCGGGGCATTTCATGACGGGCAAATTTCCCAAAGGCATCGACCTCGGCGAAGCGAAATCGCAACAATCGGTTTTCGCGGGAATGACGCCCGACGAGTACGCCGCTTACGTCAAAAAATTCATGAACAAGCCCGTCGAAGGTTTGACGAATTTGAAATGGGGCGAAGTTTTTTACTTGCCGATGGTTGAAGTCATCAAATATTTGCAGGCGAACAACTTCACGGTTTATATCGTCACCGGCAGCGACCGTCCCGCAATGCGCGTTATGGCGTGCGAATTGCTCAAAATTCCGACGGGACACGTTATCGGCACCGACCCGCAAATTCTTGCGTCGAATCAGGGCGACACTTCCGCCGACGATTACAACTATCGCCACGACGATTATTTGATTCGCGGGCAACTCACGCAGAAAAATCTTAAGATGAACAAAGTCGTCGCCATTGCGGACGAAATCGGCAAGCAACCTGTCCTTGCGTTCGGAAATTCCGGCGGCGATACTTCCATGCTCAACTACGCAATTACCGGCAACAAATATAAAAGCCTGGCGTTCTTCGTCATCTGCGACGACATTGACCGCGAACTCGGAAACATCGACAAGGCAAGCAAATGCATTAAACTTGCCAACGACAACGGTTGGATTCCGATTTCAATGCGCGACCATTTCAAAACTATTTACGGCGACAAAGTTAAACGTTCGAGGTAAAAAATGTTCAAAGGCGTTATCTTCGACATTGACGGAACACTTTACGACTACCAAACGAGCGACACGCTTGCGATGAAAAATTTTTGCGCGTTCGTCGAAGAAAATTTGGGCGTCGACGAAAAAACTTTCCGCGAAATTTATTCGTCGGCGCGGCAAATTGTTCGCGGGCGACTCAAGGACACCGCCGCCCAACACAGCCGCGTGTTGTTGATTCAAACCGCGTTGGAACTTTTGGGCAAAAATTCTTTCGCGCACCTTTTGGAGCTGTACGACGTTTATTGGGATTGTTTTTTGGACAACATGCAACCTTACGACGGCACGGCAGATTTTCTGCGCGGCTTGAAACTTTCGGGCGTGAAAATCGCCACGTGCACCGACATGACCGCGCACATTCAATATCGCAAGCTCAAGCGGCTCGGCTTGGACAAATTTATTGACTTCATGGTTACCAGCGAGGAAACGGGCTTTGAAAAACCCGCGCCGATTATGTTCAACCTTGCGCTCCGAAAATTGAACGTTCAACCGCACGAAGCGGCTTATTTCGGCGATGCGCTTGAGCGTGACATTCGCGGGGCGGCGAACGTCGGAATTGCTCCGTTTTGGTTTGTCGACGGGCGCATTGTCGAGGACGGCGACGAGTTCAAAAAAGTTCGTTCGTATCGCGACGCGGAACTTGCAAAAATTTTTTTCGGAGGAGATTAAATGTTCAGATTCGCGCACAACAATTTGAACGTGTTCGACTTGGAACGCAGCCTGAAATTTTATCGGGACGCGCTCGACCTGCACGAAGTGAGTCGAATGAATTGCGGCGATTTCATTTTGGTTTATCTGGGCGATTCGTTCGGCAGTCATCATCAACTGGAATTGACGTGGCTTGCCGACCGCACGGAGCCTTACAATTTGGGCGACAACGAATTTCATCTTGCGTTCACGACAAAAGATTTCGACGAAGCGCACGCCCGTCATAAAAAGATGGGCTGTATCTGCTACGAAAACGAAGACATGGGAATTTATTTCATCGAAGACCCGGACGGCTATTGGCTTGAAGTTTTGCCCGAATAAATTTCCACGCGACAAAAAAATTATCCCCGTTCGATTGAGCGGGGATTTTTTTCTTGCGTATAAAAAATTAGTTCGCGGCGATAACGTCTGAAAAATTTGGAGACACGTCGCGTCAACCGGATGCAACGTCACGTTGCTTTTTGCTTGCGTGCGATTTTTATCAGCAGATACGATAACCGGTTCTGTAATTGTTAATCGCAATGTTCATTGCCTGGTCTTCGGTGAGCGTCTGAATTTTTTTGCCTTGAGGGTTGAGCAGAAAATATTCGTTTGCGTCCGCGCCGCCGTGGTCTTTGATTTTGACGCCGCAGCTGAAAAGCAATGTGCGGAATTGGTCGCGCCGTTGGCTGTCGTCGCCGAAAAATTGCACGCCCGTAAAAGCACTGAATCTGTTCATGTCGTTTTCGGTTTGCCCAAGGGTGCCGCCCGCCACGTTGTCGAGTTGCTCATCGTTGAGAATTTCGTTGTTGAGAATTTTTTCGTCTGCCATTGTGATAACTTCCTTTCGATTTATGAGTTGTGATTTGTCGTTCGTGAATTTGTTTTCTGCACATTATACGCGCTCCGACAAATTTCGTTACAGACTTCGCGAAAAAATTTTCCCCCGCGCAGATTTACGCAGGGGATTTTTTTCGTTCGTGAAGTTTAAGCGGCTTTTTTCATGCCTTTGTAAAGATAGCCGAGATGGTCTACCGAATTCATCAGGCGAATTTCCCATTTGCCGTCTTCGTATTCCAAAACGTTGACGCAGGTGTTGTCCTGTTTGATTTGGTTGTAACGATCTTTCAGCGGAACGTTGAGCAAACTGCAAATGACAGCCGAATTGCCCGCCGAGTGTGCGCCGATAAAAATGACTTTGCCGGGATATTTTTTGACAACGTCATCCAAAACTGCGCGATAGCGTTTCTGAATGCTCTGCAAGCTTTCGCCGTTCGGGGGAGTGTACGCCCAACGTTTTTTCCACTGCAAAAGATATTCTTTCGGATGTTCGGCCTCAATCTCTTTGAAAGTTTTGCCCGCCCAATCGCCGTAGCTGGCTTCTTTCAGCCGATTGTCGGCATAATCGACAGTTCTGTTGTGCAACGCCGCAACTTTTTCCGTCGTCACGTAAGCGCGCTCCATCGGGCTGGCAATGAAAATGTCAATCGGCACGTTCTTTAAACGTTCCGCCAACAATTCCGCCTGATGAATTCCGTTTTCGTTCAGCGGAATGTCAAGCGCGCCTTGATAACGATGCGTCTTGTTGTATTCGGTTTCGCCGTGACGAGCCAAAATTATAATCGTCTTTTCGGCTGACGCGACGTTAAGCGGCAACAGAAAACCTATCGCCAACAAAACCGTGCACAATGCGCCCAAAAATTTAAATCTCAAATCTATCACCGACTTTCTTTTTACTTCGACGGATTTTTTTCGCCGCGACAAAATTTTTTCCTGCAAAAAAAATTTCCTCCGACACGCCGCGCCGAAGGAAAATTTTTTTATGATTGAGTTGCCGTCAGATTTTTTCGACGCCAAACCATTTGTTTGCCGCGTCCCAAGTGTAACGAATTTGGCAAGAAGTTTTTTGATCGAAACTGCTGAGTTCAAGCGTTATCGTGTTGCCCGAAATATTTACGCTTTTCGTGAAGTAGCCGCGCAAACCGAAATTTTTTTTCACGTCGTGCGTGTCGAAGAATTTGACCCATTTGCCGCCGCGATTGCCGATAAGTGCCACACCGTTGCCCGCGCCGTATTCGGTCTGCAAAAGGTACATGTCGACGCCGGTATCGTTAGGCAGGCGAGAAATTTTTGTCCCGCCCTCGAAAACGTAGTATGGAACAGTGTTTTTCACGTCGCTTGAGCCGAAGTAACTGCCCTTGTCGAAATCCGCCGCCGTCGCGATGTCGAAGTGCAAATAAAGTTTGTCGCCGAACAGCGCAACGCCTTTTTTGTAATCTTTGCCGTCGGAATCGCCGTCAATTTTTGTCGCGCCGTTGATGCTCAGTCCGTGCGCTCCGGCTGTGCCGACATGCCCGATTTTCACGGGCGATTGAAACGTTGCGGCTGAAGTCTGCGCGGCGAACAACATCAGCGCGAACGTCAACGCAAAAAATTTTTTCAACATGCAAACCAACTCCTTTCGGCGGAAAAATTTCTGCGCGGACGAAAACTTTCCTGCAATCACTTTTCGGCTAAAGCGTGCACTTTTCGGGAAGTCGACAAAAAAAACAGCCTCAAAATTTTGAGACTGCCTGAAATTTTTCGTTCGATTAATTTATCTGGTGAATCCGAGCGTGCGTTCGTTGCGATATTTTTTGTCGACGTTGACATCGAAATCTTCAACCTCGAAGCGCGTCAACTCTTCTTTGGTGACTTCGCCGCCCGCGTGTTGCTTGACAATGCGCTGAGCCTGCTTAAGCCACGCCTGTTCCAAAAGGTTGCGGACAAAACGACCGTTGCCGAAATCTTTTTTCTTGGCGACGCGTTTGAAAATTTTTCTGCAATGTTCGGTAACCTCGTCGGAAATTTCGTAGCCGCGTTTCTTCGCCATGAGTTTGAAAATTTCCGTGAGTTCGTCGGGCGTGTAGTCGGGGAAATCGACGTGGAAGGCGATTCGACTGCGTAAGCCCTCGTTGCGGTCAAGGAAATCTTTCATCTTCTGCGGATAGCCCGCGAAAATTACAATGACGTTGTTGCGGTGATTCTCCATTTCCTGAACGATTGTGTTAATCGCCTCTTCGCCGAAAGTTGCGTGTTCGCCGTCGCTCAAGCTGTACGCCTCGTCAATGAACAGGACGCCGCCGCGAGCTTCACGGAATTTGTTGCGCACGGCTTTGGCAGTCCAGCCGACATATTTGGCAACCAAATCTGCGCGGCCGCATTCGACGAAACGTCCCGTCTTCAAAACTCCGTCGCGTGCGAGAATTTGGGCGATAAGTCTTGCAACGGTGGTTTTCGCGCTGCCGGGGTTGCCGGTGAAACTCATGTGCAGGGCGGCTTTTTGTTTTTCAAGATTCATATCGACGCGCATTTTCTGCACGCGGTTTGCGGCGATAATTTGTTCGATTAACGCTTTCTGTTCGGTAAGCCCGATCATTTCGCTGAAGTCGGCGTAGGCGTCGTTGCTCTTGTCCTCAACGGAAATGCTGAGCCTGTCGACTTCGCGATAGGCGGGATAAGTTTTGTTTTTCAAGGAGCTGTTGAAAAGTTTTTCCTGAACGTTGTAGATGTCGGACGCGCTGAAGGTGAGTTTGTCGCCCATTGCCTCCAAAAGTTCTTCGTCGGTGTAGAGCGCGACGGATTCGGGCGGCATAATTTTTTTCAAGTAGCTCAACGCCGTTTCACGATTGCCCGCGCCTTCGTGCAATTCGATGATGTGCAAATCGTCTTGAAGTCTGGTTGTAAGTTGCGGGGCGAAACCGGGCTTATCGGCAAGTTCAACGAAAATGCAAAGCGTGTTGCGCTGAAAACGTTTGACGGTCTCGGAAATGAATTCGACAACTTCTTCGTAAGCGTGCGCAAATTGTCCGCTGTTGACGCGTTCGCCGCTGAGTTCAATGACGACCGTGCCGCCCGCCGCGTTTTCGAGAATTTTTTCAAAGTCGCTCTCGTCGTAGCAGTTTTCGGTAACGTTGGTGATTAAATTGATTCTGCGGCTGACGAGGCGTTTGTTGGTGTACAACGCGCCGACAAGCAGATTCGCCAGCGACATTGCGGCTTTGGTGTTGCCGGCGGTGATTTTGTAATGAACGGGCTGCCCGTAAAAACGGTGCGCGTTTTCTTTGGAGTAGATGCGGCGGAATTCTTCTTTAAAAGTTTCGTCGGCAAGAAGTTTTTCGGCTTTGGCAGTTGCCGCGTCGAAACTCAAACGCTTGTCGTCGCAAATACTTTCGGTGAGTTTGAACGTGCGATTGTCCAGACAGTCAAGCCCCAAATCCTGATTCAGCTGATAATAATCGAAATTGAAGTTGTCGTCGCGGTTTGCTCTGTCAAAAATTCTGCTGAACTTTTTGGTTGTGATTTCGGTAAAAGCTTTGACGGCAATATTTTTGATACCGAATTCGGGGCGGTCAGCGAAAAATTTTTCAAAAAGCTTGGTCAACTGCGCGGCAGTCATTTCCTTGAAACCGTCGACGGACGCAAGCATCTGGAAAGCATTTTGGCGGAAACGGTGAATCAAAACGCGCACGCGTTCGCCGTCAATTCCTTCGCTCAACGCCGAGCTCAATTCGCCGAGTCTCATGCGTTCGGCGCGCTTGCCTTCAAAATTCGTGTTGCCTTTGGAATTTTGGCTATCGAAATTAATCTGGAAGTTATAGAAAAGCATGACAATATCCTCCGTGTATCAGCATATTTAATTTTCAAAGATAACGGTGACCTGATTGCCACGGCGCACGACCAAAAAATTTCCTCCTTCCTGTTTTTCAGTCGGTGACACTCCCCATGCCTAAAGGCAGGAGCTTCTGATTTTCAATTAAATGTTTTCAGATCGACATTATCTGCCGCAAGGTTTAATGAACACTTGTTGCCTCGACATTTAACAAAATCAGCAACGCGACTTCTGTCGTGGCCGGTGCCTCGGCTACTACTACTTCCGGCTTATGCCGTCCGTAGATACTTTTGCTCTTTTATCGGCGTCGTTATACATATTCTGCCGTTCAAGCCCAAGCTCAAAATATTCCTCGCGCCGTGTATATCTCGGTGTGCCGTGTAGCCGCAACTGCATCGATAATTTCGGCTGTTGCATTTATGCCGGCGTCCGCATTGCGGACATGTTTGCGTTGAATATGCTTCGCTGATTTTTTCAAGCACAATTCCGACCGCCGCAAGTTTGTATCTGAGATAATCCATATGTTTGCCGAAATTCCATCGCGATAACTTTTGACTGACCACTCGTCGACATTTTTTCCGTTGCACACCTTCGGGATTGCCGACGTAGACTTTCGACACGTTATTTTTAATCGCCCACGTCACGAAGGAGCGCGTTATTTTATGATTCAGATCTCGAATTTGCGCATTTGTTTTTTGGAGCATTCGTTGCTTTGCTCGCCGTAATTTTTTGTGGCGTCGCGAATTTGCTTTGCATTTCGACAGCTTGCGGCTCAATTCGGCAAGTTTTTTCAGCTGATATTGTTTGACTGAACGCAAAAGCCGCCCTGTCACGATTATCGCGTTGCCGCTCGTTTCAAACGCCGCTATCGAATGTATTTCGCCCAAATCGATTCCGCAAGTCACGTCGGACTGAACTGCAGGCGCATTTGCTTTGCCGTCGTCGATTATTATCGCCAGCTTCAACCAACCGTCCCATATCAAGCTTATCTGCTGAAGTTTTCCGCGCTTTATCGTCGCCAGTGTTGATTTCGACAATTTCACTTCGATTGGCTTTTGCCTCTTGCCCGCAAATATTCCCAAACTTAATTTCAAACGGTTTTCGAGAAACTTGAAGCCGTCTGCTTTCCATGTCGTAGGAAAATTTCTCTTGCGCCGCCACGGATATTTTTTCGCCAATCCGTTATCTTTGGCTGATTTCGTCGCCAAACAAGCGGCACAATATTTATCGGTCACGGCTTGCACGCTTTGAGAATTTATCGGATACAAACCTTTCAAGGCTTTTTGCAAGTCGCCTTTCGAGCGAAGTTTTTCCCGTTGCAAATCTAAAATTTTGTTCCAAACAAGTGCCGAAATTCGATTACAGGCAAACAGGCGATTTAAATCATCTCGACTGCAGTTGAAGCTTGATTTTATCGTTCGTTTCACCGGTTCACCTTCTCTCATTTCAAATTATAACAGAAACGTGAGGAAAAATCTGCGCCACTTCATCACCAAGGGGCTTTCGTGGCGCGAATCCGGTAAAGTTTTTATCGTAAAAAATTCGTCGCTGCTTAAGTAAATATTATCGGCGGAAGAATTTTTTGCGTATCGGCATAAAAGTTACGGTAAAATTTTTTTGCGGCCGTTATCTTCGTTTCAACTGCGGTGATTGTAACACGCCATGATTAAAAATTCGTCACTTCGCAGGTGACAAACGAAAATTTTTTCCGAGGAATTTTTTTGCTCATCGGGCGTGCGCAATTTTGAAACGCGTTGATTGTAACACGTCGCAAAAAAAATTTCATCGCCGCAAACGAAACTTTTCCGCCGAATCGAATATCGGTTGACTTCGCAAGCTTTGACGCGTCACGGAAAATTTTCTTCCCGCGCAGGTTACAGACGAAAAATTTTCAGCCGAAAAAAATTTATTGAGCATCGGGAATCGGAACGTCGACGAGCCGAGTGATTCGCCCGACTTCGTAATTTTTCATGCCGACTTTGTTGAGGTAGTTGGTAAAAGCGTCGTCGTAGTTGCCGAATTGCCCGATAATCTTCAAGTTAGCAAGCATGGTGAAATCGTCGCCGCCCGCTGCCAGAAAATCGTTCATGGTAATCGTGTAGATTTTATTTTCGTCGAGCGGCTCGCCGTTGACAAAAATTTCTTCAACGCGATGTTTCGGGGGCTTCGACGGATCATAACTGAACGTCATTCCGCTCACGTTCAAAAAGCCGCCGAAAGACGCGGGATAAAATTCAACCGAGTGCTCCAACATTTCGCGGATTTTCGCTCCGGAAATTTCCGCCGCCTCCAAAAAGTTTCCGAACGGCAAAATCGCCAAAACGTCGCGCCGCGTCACGTCGCCTTCAGGTAAATCCGTGCGAACGTCGCCGCCGCCGCAAACGGCAATGTCGGTTTTCGCCGTCCAACGGAATGAATCCGCGATTAAATTTCCGAGTTCGCTTTCGTTGCGCCGAACGAGCAATCTTTCGCCGGAAAGATGTTTGTCGCTGTGAGCAATGACTTCGTCCAAAATTTTTTCGGAGACCTTGTTGTTCGCGGCGATAAGTTCCAAAACTTTTGCGTCGGGCGTCGAAGAAATATTTTTCACGGCGTCGGCGTCGAGCAGTTCAGCTTTTTTGGAAACGATTTTGTTGCCGTCAAGTTCAAGCGTCGCCCGTCCCAAAAAATGTTCGTAACAGCCCATTTGAACAATCAGCGTGTCTTTAATGCGAATTCCGTCGTAAAGCGCGGTGTGGCTGTGTCCGTCGACGATCAAATCAATTCCGTCGGTTTCGCGGGCAAGTCGTTCGCTTGTGAATTCGGAACTTGCGTCAACGCCCAAATGAGCCAACGCAATCACCACGTCGCATTTCGGGCGCAAAATTTTAATCATCTCTTTGGCTTTGTCGACGGGATTCAAAAAGTCAACCGCCGTGACGTTCGCAGGATTTGTTTTGTAAGCGGTTTCGGGCGTCGCCAATCCGAACACGCCGATTTTTATTCCGTTGAGCTTGAAAATTTTGTAAGCCTTGAAAATATTTTTGTCCGTGCCTTTGCGCACGACATTTGCGGCAAGCACGGGGAATTTCAAACCTTTGGCGAGCTTTTCGAGTTGCTTTGAGCCGTAATTGTAATCGTGGTTGCCCGTCGTCATCGCGTCAATTCCCGCCGCGTTCAAAATCGGGACGATACCTTTGCCGTTCGTAATGTTAATCGCCGGCAACCCGTGAATCGTGTCGCCCGCGTCGAGCCAGAGCGTCAGCGGATTATTTTTTTTTGTCGTCTTGACCGCCGCAGAAATTTGCGCCAGCCCGATACTTTTGCCGTCGTCGTCGGTCGATTGAATTCGAGCGTGCGTGTCATTCGTGTGGAAAATTACCAATTCCGCCGCCGCGCAGATTGTCGAGCCGAAAATCATCAGCGAAACAATCAGCGCGCCAAAAAATTTTTTAAACATAAAAACACCTCCGCAGGAAAGTTTATAAGAATTTCCGCACATTGGCAAGCGTTGACAGTGCCGCACGTCAAATTTATAATCGACGAAAAAATTTTCGGGGAGGACAAATTTTTTGTTCACAGCAGATAAATATGACGTGATTGTTATCGGCGCGGGACACGCGGGCATTGAAGCGGCGTTGGCAAGTGCGCGACTCGGTTGCAAAACACTGTTGACGACTTTGTCGCTGGAAAATCTTGCGATGATGCCCTGCAACCCGTCAATCGGCGGCCCCGCCAAAGGTCATCTCGTTCGCGAACTTGACGCGCTCGGCGGACAAATGGGAATTGCCGCCGACGAAACTTGCATCCAATTTCGCACGCTCAACACCGGCAAAGGTTTCGCCGTTCAAGCGTTGCGCGCCCAGGCCGACAAAAAAATTTATCAAGCCGTCATGAAACGCGTTTGCGAAAATGTCGACGGGCTGGACTTGAAACAACTGCTCATTGAAAATATTTTGGTAGAGTCGAATAAAATCGTCGGCGTCGAAGCGGAGACGGGCGAAATTTTTCTTGCGGACGCAGTGATTTTGGCGAGCGGAACTTATTTGAGCGGGCGAATCATAATCGGCGAAAGTATTTTTGACGGCGGCCCCAACGGTCAGCGTGCGGCAATGAAACTGTCGACTTCGCTGAAAAATTTGGGCGTCAAACTCATGCGATTTAAAACCGGCACGCCTGCACGGGTTGACGGCAGAACTTTGGATTTCGACAAAATGGAAATTCAACGCGGCGACGAACCTGCGCAAAATTTTTCGTTCATGACGCGGGAACCCGTCAAAAATTTGGTGAACTGTTATTTGACGTACACCAACGAGCGCACGCACGAAATTTTACGCCGCAACCTTCACCGCGCCCCGATGGCGAACGGAATTATCGAAGGCATCGGCCCGCGTTATTGCCCGTCGATCGAATCAAAAATTATTCGTTTCCCCGACAAGGAACGTCACCAATTATTTTTGGAGCCGGAAGGTTTAAACACGCAAGAATTTTACGTGCAGGGGATGTCGACTTCAATGCCCATGGACGTTCAAATTGAATTTCTGCACACGATACCCGGTCTTGAGCGCGCAAAAATCATGCGGGCGGGCTACGCTATCGAATATGACTGCCTCGACCCGTTGCAACTCAAACCGACGCTTGAATTCAAAAACATTGCAGGATTTTTTTCGGCGGGACAATCCAACGGCACTTCGGGTTACGAGGAGGCGGCGGCTCAAGGATTAATCGCGGGCATAAACGCGGCGGCTTACGTGAAAAATTCCGAGCCGTTGATTTTGAAACGTTCCGAAGGTTATATCGGCGTGTTGATTGACGATTTGGTCACGAAGGGCACCAATGAGCCGTACCGCATGATGACTTCGCGGGCGGAATATCGCTTGCTTTTGCGTCAAGACAATGCGGACTTGAGATTGACGCCGCACGCAATCCGAATCGGTTTGGCGTCGCCCGAACGTCGAAAAATTTTCGAGACCAAACGTGACGAAATTTTTTCCGCGACAAAACGACTGAACGAAATAAAATTAACTCCGTCAGCCGAAATCAACGAAAAACTTTCCGCGCTTGAAGTCGGCGAAATTCATAACACGATGCCGCTTGCGGAACTTTTACGCAGACCAAACGTCACCTATGAAAAACTTCGCACCGCATTTGATTTGCCCGAAATTTCTTCCGAGGCCGCCGCGCAGGTTGAAATTTCGATTTTCTACGAAGGCTATATCAAAAAGCAATCGGAACTTGCGGCGAAACTCGACAAACTCGAAGACAAAATCATTCCGCCGAACATAAATTATCACGAGCTGAAAAATTTGCGCGTCGAAGCCCGCGAAAAACTTTCGGAAGTCAAGCCGCGTTCAATCGGGCAAGCGTCGCGAATTTCGGGCGTGTCACCTGCGGATATTTCAGTTTTATTAGTTTGGCTTGAAACTTTACGATAAAAATTTTCGTCGACTGCGGTCGGCGTTTTTTTATGTTTGACTAGATTAAACGCGGCGATTAAAATATCGGCGGTGATGATAAAAATGTTTCGTGACGAATTAATTTCCGCGTCAAAACTTTTCGGATTGGAGCTTGACGACGAACAACTCGGCAAATTTGAAAAATTTTTTCGGCTGGTCGTCGACGCGAATCAAAAGATGAATTTGACGACGATAACCGAGCCGCGTGACTTCGCGATAAAACACGTGATTGATTCGCTCAGCGCGTGGGACGACAACATTTTTCGCGGCGACGAAAAACTTTTGGACGTGGGCACGGGGGCGGGTTTCCCCGCAATTCCGCTGAAAATTTTTCGACCTCAGCTAAAAGTTTGGCTGATTGATTCGCTCAACAAGCGCGTGGAATTTTTAAAACGTGTCGTCAACGAATTGGAACTTGCGAACGTCGAAATTTTTCACGGGCGGGCGGAAGAACTTGCGCGACAAAAAAATTTCCGTGAGCAATTTGAAATCGTCACGTCGCGAGCCGTCGCCCGATTGAATATTTTGGCGGAATATTGCTTGCCGTTCGTGAAAGTCGGCGGGAAATTTGTCGCGCTGAAAGGCAAAAATTTTTCCGAAGAACTCGACGAAGCACGTGCGGCGATAAAAATTTTGGGCGGCGGAAAAATTTTGATTCGCGAACCGAAATTGCCGATGCTTGAAGAATCCCGCGCAGTAATTTTCGTGGACAAAAAAAAATCGACGCCCGAAAAATTTCCGCGCAAAGAAAATTTGATTCGTAACGTGATTTTGAAATGAATTTGACAAAACGGGCGGCTTGACAAATTGGATGCAACGTCACGTTGCCCGAGGCGTGAAAATTTAATTCGTAACGTAATTTTGAGATGAGGTGTTGACGTGAGACGAAAATTAATTGCGGGCGCGGCAGTACTCGCGTTGCTGATGAATTCGCCGACCGTTTCGGCGGACGAGGACGTTGTAATTTTCGGCGGAGAATTTGAGGACGACAAACCCGCGCCCAAACCCGTCGAAAAACCGGAGCCGATACGCGAAATTCCGCCGCCCGTTGAAAAACCTGTCGAACCGCCCGCGCCCGTCGTCGAAAAGCCGGAGCCGATTGAAAAGCCCGAACCAATCAACAGACCCGAACCGCAGCCGCAACCGATTGATGAGCCGGAGCCGCAACCTGAACCGCAACCCGTCAACGAACCTGAACCGATTGACGAGCCGTTTAACAATCCGCAACCCGTTACGGAGCCGGTGAACGAGCCGCAAGTTGACGAAGTTGCCGAGGACGACGATTTGGGCGACACTTTAATTTTCGACGACATTTCAAAATCCGAACCCGTCAACGAAAAACCTGAGCCCGTCGAAAAACCGCAACCGATTGACAAGCCGTTTAACAATCCGAAGCCGGAGCCGATTACGGAACCGCAGCCCGTCGACGAACCGATTATCGAGCCGCAACCCGTCGAAAAAC
>CAMUZL010000019.1 GCA_947165185.1 uncultured Selenomonadales bacterium | reverse complement strand
AAGAAAAAATTATTCACGCGGCGGGCGCAAAATCTTCCGCAGGCATTTCCGTCGAAACGCTACGAAAAATTATTTCCGAAACAGGATACATTCCCGTTGAACGTGACAGCTTTTATAACGAAAATTAACGTTGTCAAAGACAAAAAAATCCCCCGCCATGTTGACGGGGAATTTTTGTTTGCAGAAATTAATTTGTCGTTTCGGTTGATGTGTCGTCGGTTTTTTTGAAATACCAGTTAATCGCAAATGGCAACGTGAAGTTCAGGAACAGCAAGCGAAACAGCTGATACGTCAAAATCTGTGGAACGTCCGCGCCCATGCTCAAGCCCGCCAAACACATTTCCGCAATGCCGCCCGGTGCCATTGCCAGGAATGCCGTTATCAGCGAGAAGCCGTAAGTATGTGACAAAAACATTGCCATTCCGACGCTTGTCGCAATCATTACCGCGTTGCCGAAAAACAAATTCGGAAGCGTCGAGCGAAGTTTCAGCAATCGATCTTTTTCAAGTTTCGTGCCGATGTACAAGCCGATGTTCAGTTGCACGAGCATCATCAAAAGTTTCGGTGCCGATTCAAACGGCTGAACGCAAGTCGAAAAAATTGCCGCCACCAAAATCGGACCGAGCAACTGTTTTGTCGGCAGGTGAAATTTTTGCCCGACGAAACGTCCGAGTAAAACGAGCGGTACCAGCGTAAGCCACGGCAAAAGTTCACCTTGTTCGAGCGCAACCGCCGTCGCATTTTCGTCAAGCATGTGCATTGCAAGGAACGGCACGCTGACGACGACGCAGGTAAATCGCAACGTCTGCGCAACGACGACAAAATTCATGTCGGAGCGAGAATCTTCTTCCGCCATCAACGTCATAAGCGACATGCCGCCCGGCGCACAACCCATCAAACAACTGATTAAATTGACCGAGGACATGCGATACGTCAACCACGACGCGATTAACGACACAATGACAATCGAGCCGGTCGCGGACAGCACGCCGAAAACTTGATTGCTCAGGTTGACAAGTGTTTCAAAACTGCAGTCGCGTCCTATTTCGCAACCGCCGATGCTCAACATGAAGTTACGCCACGCGGCAGGCCAATGCGTTTTCGGATCTACAAAAGTTTTGCTCACGAACGTTACGACAATTCCGCCGAGCATATATGGTATCGGGACGTGCAACGTTTGAAACAAAAATCCGAGCGCGCCTGCCACCAAAAACAGGACGACTTTTTGTCGGTTGAATTCCTTCATTCGTCGGATTTAACCATGACGCTCCTGTAAGCGGGGCGCATAATTTTGTTTGACGTGATAATCTCTTCGAGTCGATGTGCCGACCAGCCGACGATTCGCGCAATGGCAAAAATCGCGGTGAAAAACGACGGCGGAACGTTGAGCATGTAATAAACCGCGCCGCTGTAAAAGTCGACGTTCGGAGCGGGCGGACGCGGCATGTTGCGTGCCTTGGCGATAATCGCGGGAGCAACAGCCTCAATGTTTTCGTGCAACGCGAAATAATCTTCCATGCCTTTTTCGCGGACGAGCAACTTGACGTATTCTTTCAAGATTCGTTCACGCGGATCGCTGAGCGTGTAAACGGCGTGCCCCATTCCGTAAACAAGACCCGTGCGGTCGAAAGTCTCTTTGTTGACGATTTTTTCAATGTAGGCAGCAACTTCGTCGCGGTCGTACCAATCGTTGACGTGTTCGCGAATGTCGCCCATCATGCTGATAAATTTCAAGTTCGCGCCGCCGTGACGGAAACCTTTGAGCGAGGCCATTGCCGCCGTCATTGTCGAATAAGTGTCCGAGCCGGAGGAGGTGACCACGCGTGTCGTGAAAGATGAATTGTTGCCGCCGCCGTGTTCCATGTGCAGAATCAACGCGGTGTCCAAAACTTTCGCTTCAAGCGGCGTGTACTTTCTGTCGGGGCGAAGAATGCTCAACAAATTTTCCGTCGCCGAAAGTTTCGGGTCGGGCATGTGAATGTACATGGAGCCGCCTTTTTTGTAATGGTTGTAGGAGTGATAGGCATACGCCGCGAACAACGGGAACGTGCTGATTAATTCGACGCATTGACGCAGGACGTTGCCGACGGAAGTATCAAGCGCGTTGGTGTCGTAGTACGAATACGCAAGGATACTGCGCATCATTGATTTCATAATGTCGCCGGTCGGAGCCTTCATTATAATATCGCGAACGAAATGCGGCGGCAAAGTGCGTGCTTCGCCCAAAATCGTTTTGAATTCGGCAAGTTCGTCGTCGTTGGGCATGACACCCATAATCAACAGGTACGCGATTTTTTCAAAGCCGAGGTCGTCGCCCAGTCCGTTGATCAGTCCGTTGATTTCTTGCCCGCGATACCAAAGTTCGCCGTCGCAGGGTTTTTTCTCCCCGTCGACAATTTTGGACGCGACGATTTTGGAAATGTTCGTCAAGCCGGCGAGGATGCCTGAACCGTCTGCGTTGCGAAGTCCAATTTTTACTCCGTAATCTTTGTAAAGCGCGGGAGCTATGTAATCCGACTTCTTCAAAAGGTCAACGTGATTTTGTGAGAAATTTCCAAGTGAGTTAGCCAAAAGTGTGAGCCTCCTTAATCAAGTTGCATTCTTTGAAAAATTCCTTTAAGCTTTTGAGTGAAACTGCCGCGATTGACGGGAACGAGTTCGGCAAGATTCATTTCGCTTTTGATGTCTTCGAGCCATGCGGGCGAATCAGATTTTTCTGCGACGAAAGCTTGTTGCGGGATTTGTACCGTTCGTGCGCCACCCGTAACCATATCAAGTTCGTCGTCCGTGAGAAGTTCGCGTTTCATTGTAAACACCTGCCTTCAAGAATTTTCCATAAAGATTTTATCATCTGCAATGCGGTTTGTAAAGTTTTGCCGCGAGAAAGGAGCTTGCAGGATGAACATTACCGGCAAGAAAATCGGCGCGAATCAGCTGAAAATTTACGTCGAGGGAAAAATCAACGTTACGACTGCCGAAACTTTTCGCAAGGAAGTCAGCCGAATTTCGGCGGGCGTCGACAACGTCGTCTTTGATTTTGGCAACGTTACTTACATTTCGTCTGCGGGGTTGCGCGAAATCTTGATTTGCCGAAAAAAATTTTCCGACATGCGAATCGAGAACATGCAACGCGAAGTTTATTCCGTCTTTGAAATGACGGGATTCACGAAGATTGTTCAGATTGACCGTGCCGACGACGTGCCGAAAATTAATCGTGTCGATGCGGAGCCGAAAAGTTCAAAAGTTGTCAATGAAGTTGTCGCGCCCGAAAGTTCAAATGATATTCGCGTTTCGTTCAAAAAATTTCTGAGCGACAAGGCGACTCATTTCGCCGACGAAATTGCTTTTGAGTTCGACGGGCAAAAATACACGTGGCAAACCGTCAACCGCTGCGCGACGATTATTGCCGCCGACTTGTCCGATATGGGCGTCAAGCAGGGCAATCACGTTGCGATTTGCGGCGCGAACTCGATAAACTGGCTCCTGACTTTTTTCGCGATTCAAAAACTCGGTGCCATTGCCATACTGATTAACTTCAACCTGTGTGCCAAAGAAATTTCTTCGCTCATTGATTATACGGACGTGACGCATTTTTGTTACGGCGAAATGTCCGCGCAGATTGACGACGTGAAAAAAATTTGCGGCGACAAAGTTCAATTCCTGTCGATTCAACGCAATCAAGATTTTCGCACGCGCACGACCGAATACGAACGCGTCAAGAACAAAATTTATCAAACGGTTCACGCCGACGCGCCCGCTGTCATGATTTTCACGTCCGGCACGACCGGCAAGCTCAAAGGCGTTTTGCTGTCAAGTTACAATATTTTGAACGCGGCTCTCGTCAACTGCCGTGACCAAACTTTGACGCACTACGACAAGACTTGTCTGATTCTGCCGTTTTTCCACATCTTTGGGCTTGTCGCGGGAGTTTTCGCCAACGCGCTGGCCGGCTCGACGATTTATCTGCCCAAAGACATTCGCACGAATACGATTCTGGATTTGATTTCCCGTGAACGCTGTACGATTTTTCATTCCGTGCCGACGATGCTGCTTGCGTTGATTAACAACAAAAATTTCAGCGCGGAAAAAGTTTCGTCGCTTCGTTGCACAATTATTTCCGGCTCGGCGGCCACGGTTGCCCAACTTGAAAAATTTCACCGCATAATGCCGAAAAATCATTTCCTGTCGAGTTACGGCTTGAGCGAAATGGCACCCGTTAGCATTACCGCTTACGATGACAGCGTCGAAAATATTTTGCACACCGTCGGCAAGCCGATCAAAAACATCAAGATAAAAATCGTCGACTGCGAAACGGGCGCGGATTGCTCAGTCGGTGAAGTCGGCGAAATTCTCGTGCAGGGCTTCAATTTGATGACGGCTTATTACAAACTCGACGTTGACGAACAACCGATTGACGCGACCGGCTGGCTTCACACGGGCGACTTGGGATTTTTGGACGCGAACGGTTACTTGCACTTGACCGGACGAATCAAAGAGATGATTATTCGCGGCGGCGAAAATATTTATCCCGCTGAAATTGAACGGGCGTTGACCGAATTCGATTTTATCACCGACGCAAAAGTTGTCGGCGTGCCCGATGAATTTTTCGGCGAAGTCGTCTGCGCGTGCCTCAAGCTTAAAGTCGGCGTTCAATTCGACGAAAACTTTTTGCGCGAATCACTTGCCTTGCGGCTGGCAAAGTACAAAATCCCTGCGTATTTCCTGGTCTGCGAAAATTTTCCGTTACTCGGCAGCGGCAAAGTGAACGGCGCGGCTTTGAAAAAAATTGCAACCGAAAAATTTATACGCTTTGCAGAAGCTGGGATTTAGGATTTTTGCTCCCTGACACCTGACACCTATAAGATTTTTAATGACTTCGGAGAGGTGACATCTTGAAAAATATTTTAATCACGGGCGCGGCAGGCTTTATCGGCGGAAATTTGACGCTGAAACTTTTGACGGCGAAAAAATTTGACAACGTAGTCGGCATTGACAACATGAGCAATTATTATGACGCGGGCTTGAAAAGTTATCGGCTCGGCTTGATTGACGCGTTGAAAAATTCGGCATGGAAATTTTTTCGCGGAGATCTTTCCGATAAAAATTTTGTCGATAAAGTTTTTGCCGAAACGCGCCCCGAAATCGTCGTAAATCTTGCGGCTCAAGCCGGCGTCCGTTACAGCATGGAAAATCCCGACGCGTACATTCAAAGCAACATTGTCGGATTTTTCAACGTGCTGGAGGCCTGCAGAATTTTCGGCGTCAATCATCTGATTTACGCAAGCTCCAGTTCAGTTTACGGCGGCAACAAAAAAATTCCGTTCGCCGTGAGCGACCGCGTCGACAGCCCGATAAGTCTTTACGCCGCCACAAAAAAAAGCGATGAACTTTTGGCGTACTGCTACGGCGAACTTTACGGGCTGAAGGCGACGGGCTTGCGATTTTTCACGGTTTACGGCGCGGCGGGGCGTCCCGATATGGCATATTTTAAATTCACGAACAAACTTTTGCGCGGCGAAGAAATTCAGATTTACAATTTCGGGAACTGTGCACGCGATTTTACTTTCGTCGACGACATTGTCGAGGGGCTTTGCCGCGTGATTGACAAGCCGCCCGAAAATTTTCCGCCGCACAAAATTTATAATCTCGGGCGCGGTGAGCCCGTCAACCTGTTGACGTTCGTCGAAATTCTGCAAGATGAATTAATCCGCGCAGAAGTCTTGCCCGCCGATTACGACTTCGACGCGCATAAAAAATTGGTGCCGAATCAACCGGGCGACGTGCCGATAACTTTTGCCGACACAACCGATTTTGAACGCGATTTTGATTTTCGCCCGAAAACTTCCCTGCGCGAAGGTTTGAGAACTTTTGCCGAGTGGTACAAAAAATTTTACGGCGCGGCGAATTGAGTTTGCGAAAGCTTGACGGAAAATTTTTTGACAACGTTGCCGCCATTTGCTATAACAGGTTTTGAATTTTACTAAGGAGGTCTCTCGTTTGAAATATCAAGAATTGGTTTTCGCCCTGCAAAAATTTTGGGCGGACAAGGGTTGCATTATCGCTGAACCCTACGACGTGGAAAAAGGCGCGGGCACGATGAACCCGTTTACATTTTTGCGAGTGCTCGGCCCCGAACCGTGGAACGTGGCTTATACGGAGCCTTCGCGCAGACCGGCTGACGGTCGTTACGGCGACAACCCGAATCGGCTTTATCAGCATCATCAGTTGCAGTTGATTATGAAACCGTCGCCCGACAACATTCAGGAACTTTATCTTGATTCGCTGGCGGCAATCGGCATTGAGGCGGCGAAGCATGATATTCGTTTCGTCGAAGACAACTGGGAGTCGCCGACTTTGGGCGCGTGGGGTCTCGGTTGGGAAGTTTGGCTCGACGGCATGGAAATTACGCAGTTCACTTATTTTCAGCAAGTCGGCAGTCAAGATGTCAAACCCGTCGCCGTTGAGATAACATACGGGCTTGAACGTTTGTCAATGTACATTCAGGGCGTCGAAAATGTTTATGACGTTGAATGGGCGGAAGGCGTCACTTACGGCGACATTTTCCACCAAAACGAATTTGAGCAGACAAGTTACGCGTTCGACTTGAGCGACGAAGATTTGTTGTTTGATCTGTTCGAGAAATATGAAGCCGAAGCCGTTCGCGTCATCAAACTCGGTTACGTTCATCCCGCTTATGACTACGTGCTGAAATGTTCGCACACGTTCAACCTGCTTGACGCACGCGGAGCCATAAGCGTCAGCGAACGCACGGCATTTATCGGGCGCGTGAGAAAATTGGCGCGCATGTGCGCCGAAGTTTATTTGCAACAGCGCGAAAAGCTCGGCTATCCGTTGCTGAATAAAAGCTTTAAGCTTGAAGCTTTAAGCTTTAAGGAAAATGCGTCTCCGCTCAAAGCTCAAAGCTCAAAGCTTAAAGCTCAAAACTTACTGCTTGAAATCGGCACGGAAGAAATTCCCGCGCACGCAATGCCCGCGATTTTGGAACAGCTGAAAACTTTGGCGGAAAAATCTCTCAAAGATTCGCGAATCGAATTCGGCAACGTTCAAACTCTCGGCACGCCGCGCAGATTGGCTTTGCTCGTCGAAAATGTTGCAAGCCGTCAAGCCGACGTTGAAGACGAAAAACGCGGTGCCTCCGCCAAAATTGCTTTTGACGCGGACGGCAAACCGACCAAAGCGGCGATTGGTTTCGCGAAGAAAAATAATGTGCGCCCCGAAGATTTAATCGTTCGCGACGGATATATTTACGCCGTGATTCGTGAGCAGGGAAAATCTTCCGCAGAAATTTTTGCGACGCTCCTGCCGAAAATTATTTGCGATTTAAATTTCCCGAACAACATGCGCTGGGGCAGTTTGGATTTCAAGTTCATTCGCCCGCTCAGGTGGATTGTCGCGCTGTTCGGCGACGAAATTATTCCGTTTGAAGTTGCGAACGTCAAAAGCGGCAGGACTTCACGCGGCCACAGATTTTTGAGCGCGGGCGACTTTGAAATTTCTGCGGCGGAAAATTACGTTGACGCTTGCGAAAAAAATTTTGTCGTCGTCGACCAAAACAAACGCCGCGAACTCATCACCGCGCAGATTAACGAAGTTGCCGCGTCGAAAGGCGGCGTCGCCGAAATTACCGACGATTTACTTGAGGAAGTTTTATACCTCGTCGAATATCCGACCGCGCTTGCCGGCTCGTTTGAGGAAAAATATTTGCAACTGCCCGCCGAAGCCGTGATAACTCCCATGCGCGACCATCAGCGTTATTTCCCCGTGAAGACCGCCGACGGAAAACTTTTGCCGCTTTTTATCACCGTTCGCAACGGCGGAAAAGATTTTATCGAAATCGTTCAGCACGGCAATGAACGCGTTTTGAAAGCCCGTTTGGAGGACGCGCAATTTTTCTTTAACGAAGACCGCAAAAAATCTTTGGAAGCTCACCGCGAAAAATTGAAAACCGTCGTTTTCCAAGAAGGTCTCGGCTCCGTTTACGAAAAGACCGAACGTCTGGTCAAGCTCGTCGAAAAAATTTCCGACATGCTCGGCGTTACGGCGGACGAACGCAAAAATTCAATTCGTGCGGCGCAACTTTCCAAAGCCGATTTGGTTACGGGCATGGTCACCGAATTTACCGAACTGCAGGGCGTCATGGGACGCGAATACGCCAAACTCGACGGCGAAGCGGCGGAAGTCTGCGCGGCGATTGACGAACATTACATGCCGCGATTTGCGGGCGACGCTCAGCCGAAATCGACGGCGGGAAAAATTTTGAGCCTCGCCGACAAAATCGACAACATTGTCGCGACATTCAGCCGCGGACTTGTGCCGACCGGCTCGCAAGATCCGTTTGCCTTGCGCCGTCAAGCTTTGGGCATCGTCAATCAACTGACTGCCGCCCGTCAATCCGTGTCGATTCGTGAAATTGTCGAACTCGCAATGGATTTGCTCAACATCACCGATAAAGTCGGGCGCGAAAAAATTCAAAGCGAAGTCGCGGACTTCATGCGTCTGCGCGTGAAAAATGTTTTGTCGAACTCCACGCGCTACGACGTGATTGACGCGGTGCTTGACGACGCGGACGACGTTTTTGCCGTGACGCTCAAAGCCTCCGCAGTCGAACAATTCCTTGCGACGCCCGACGCCGTGAAAGTCATTCAATCTTTCGTGCGCGTGTCGAACCTTGCAAAAAAAGCCGACTCGACGGACATGGACGAAAAACTTTTTGAACTCGACGCGGAAAAAGTTTTGTTCCGTGCGTTTGAAGCCGTCAAAGTTGCGGCTGACGAACTCATTGCCAAAAAAGATTTCCTCGGTGCGTTGGACGTGTTGAAAAAACTTTCCGCGCCGATTGATTCGTTCTTCGATTCGGTCATGGTCATGGACGAAAATTTGTCCGTGCGGAAAAATCGTCTTGCGCTTTTGAAATCGACGGACAACCTGCTTGCGAAAATTGCGGACTTCGGCAAAATCGTGCAGTAATGACGTCGGCGCACGGCGGCAAAAATTTTTACGACAGCCGGACGAAATTTGAGGACGTGGCGATTTTTTCTTGCAATGACGGTTTTCGCCCCGTGATTTACAAAATCGAGGCGACGGATGAGGAAGCTGAGGTTTTCGAGAAAGAATGATTAAAACTTTTGACGCGGAAATTTTATCGAACGACGAAGTTGCCGAAAAAATTTTCCGCATAACTGTCGACGCGCCCGAACTTGCCGAAACTTCGCACGCGGGGCAATTCGTGCAGGTGAAAATTTCGGACGCGTTCACTTTGCGCAGACCGTTTGGGATTGCGTCAACTTCAAGCGGTCGCGTGAAAATTTTTTATCGCGTCGTGGGACACGGTACAGAAATTTTATCGACGCGGCGGACGGGCGAACGGCTTGACATTTTGGGCGCACTCGGCAACGGTTTCACTCCCCGCGACGGAAAAATTCTTTTGGTCGGCGGCGGCATGGGTTTAGCTCCGCTTTTGTGCGCGGCGGAAAATTTTTCGGCTGACGTTTTAATCGGCGGGCGAAATATCGGCGAAGTAAATTTCTGGCGTGAAGAATTTTCGCCGCACGTCGAAGAAATTTTTATCACAACCGACGACGGCAGCGCGGGGCATCACGGCTTCGCGACGGATTTGTTGCCCGAAATTTTGTCCGCGAAAAATTATGCGGCTGTGTTGACGTGCGGCCCCGAAATTATGATGCGCGGCGTCGCCCGCATTGCCGAAGAAAAAAATTTGTCGTGCGAAGTTTCATTTGAAAAACGCATGGCGTGCGGACTCGGCGCGTGTTTGAGTTGTTCGATTGATACCGTCGACGGACGCAAAAAAGTTTGCAAGGACGGCCCCGTTTTCGACGCCCGAAAAGTTTTCGGAGGTGACGACGTTGCCTAAATTTTCATTTCTTGCGGACAAGCCCGAATACAGATTTTTCGCCAAAGATTGCCTCGACGCCGAAAAAGCTTTCCGAAGTTCCCCCGATTCGTGCGTCAAGCTCGTGCGCACGGCGGTTGACGCGGCGATCAAATGGGTTTACGCGAACGACAAAAATATTTCCGCCGACACTGATAATTTGTTCGACTTGATTGCAAATCCCGCGTTCGTGAAAATTTTCGGCAAAGATTTAACCGACAAACTTCATTACTGCAGGACGGCGGGCAACGCGGCGATTCACAACCAAAAAGAATTCACTTTCGACGAGGCGGCGCGGTGCTTGCAAAATCTTTTTGAGTTCGTGCGGCGGATTGATAAAATTTACGGCAAAAATTTTCCGCGTGAAACTTTTGCGGCGAGTGAACTTTTGCAAACCGAAATTTGCGGCTTGAAACTTGCAACGCCGATTTTCGCCGCGTCGGGCACTTTCGGCTTCGGCGAAGAATTTGCGGATTTCGTCGACCTTAAACGGCTCGGCGGCGTCATGGTCAAATGCACAACTTTAAAACCCCGTCGCGGAAATGACGGCGTGCGAATCACCGAAACGCCTGCGGGCATGTTGAATTGCATCGGCCTGGAAAATCCCGGCGTCGAAACTTTTTTGACGAAAATTTTGCCGCGTATCAAAGACAAGATGAATGTCGTCGTCAACGTGAGCGGCTCAAGCGTTGCGGATTACGGCGAACTTGCCAAACTTTTGGACACGGACGGCGTCGCGGCGATTGAGCTGAATATTTCCTGCCCGAACGTAAAAGACGGCGGAATTATTTTCGGCACGGACGAAACGCAAGCCGCCAAAGTCACGGACGCGGCGAAAAAATCTACAAGCAAGCCCGTTATCGTCAAGCTCAGCCCGAACGTCACCGACATAACCAAAATTGCGCGTGCTGTCGAAAATGCGGGCGCGGACGCTTTGTCGCTGATTAACACGCTCATGGGCATGGAAATTAATATCGACACGTGGCGGCCGACTCTCGGCAACGTGACGGGCGGACTTTCCGGCGGCGCGATTAAACCCGTGGCACTTCGCATGGTTTGGCAAACCGCGCAGGTTGTCAAAATTCCGATTATCGGCATGGGCGGAATTCGTTCGGCTCGCGACGCGGCAGAATTTTTCTTGGCGGGCGCGTCGGCTGTCGCTGTCGGCACGGCGAATTTTGCTCAACCGTCAATCACGATGAAAATCGCTGACGACTTGGAAAAATATTTGCGGCGACACAAGCTGAAAAATATTTCGGAACTCGTCGGCAAAATCAAAGCGTAAAAAAAATCCCCTGCAAATCGCGGGGGATTTTTTATTTTCGTTTGACGCGGCAGAATTTTTTTGACGTTGCGCGTCGTAACAGTTTCAAATTTTAAATTCCAAATTCCAAATTATAAATAGTCCCACGGGCTTACGGGTTCGCCGCCGAGCCTGACTTCAAAATGGCAGTGTGGCCCAGTCGAGTTGCCCGTTGAGCCGCAATAAGCGATAACGTCGCCTTGATTGACTTGTTGCCCGACGCTGACCGCAAGACTTTCGTTGTGCCCGTAAAGCGTGACGATGCCGCCGCCGTGCTCAATCATGACGGTATTTCCGTAGCCGCCGATCCAACCGGCTTCAATGACGATGCCGCTTTGCGCCGCGTGAATCGGCAAGCCGTAATCGCCGCCGATGTCAAGCCCGCTGTGAAATCTTGCGTCGCCGAAAATCGGATGACTGCGCCAACCGAATTCGCTGGTTATCGGGCCGCTGATTGGCCAAATCATTCCGCCGCCGCCCGTGGGAGGCATTACGTAATTTTCTTCGCCGCCGTCGTCGCCTTCGACAATGATGACGTTGCCGGCCTCCGCCGCCGCTTGACGTTGCGCTTCCATTTCGGCTTGTCGACGTTGAGCCTCGGCCTCAGCCTGCGCACGATATTTGCTCTCCTGAATCAGTCGCCCGACTTCTTTCGACGACGCCATCATTTCATCGTATTGGCGGTCGTAAACTTCTTTGTCGTTCTGCATTAAATCAATGAGTGCTTGTTGTTTGGCAACCTTTTCGAGCTGAACATCTTTGGCGGCCTCGGCTTTGGCGGCAAGTTCTTCCTGAATTCGTCTGTCGGCCTCAAGTTGCTTGCCGACTTCGACAATTTCATTTCGGTACTGCAAAACGTCCGAAACAAGTTCGGCGTCGCGAATCATGACGCGCTTGAGTAAATCCATTCGCGTTAAAAAGTCGCCGAAATCCTGCGCGCCGAATAAAACGTCCAGATAAGAAATTTGCCCGTTGATATAAATGTCGCGCACGCGATTTTCAAGCACGCCGTGTTTGGAATTTAATTCTTCGGTGACTTCGGCAAGTTTCGTTTCGTTTTCGCCGATGCGGTAAATTGTTTCGTCCAGTGCCGATTGACGTTCTTCGTAAACCGCAGTGGCCTCGGCCGCCTCTTCGTCGAGTTGACGTTTGAATTCCGACACCGAATCAATTTTGCCTTGAATCAATTCGGACGCCGCACGTGCTTTTTCGGCCGCCTCTTCGTAAGTTGCTTTTTCGTCTTCGAGTTGCTGAATTTCTTCGTCGTCGGCGAAGGCGGGCGCAGTCGTCAAAAAAATTATCGCCGACAGCAAAGTCAAAAATTTTTTCAACACATATCAAACCTCCATGAATCGTTTCAACGAAACCGTACTGCCCAAAATGCCGATAAAAATTCCCGCGCAGATTAATGCCAGCGTCAAATAATTCATGAACGGATATTGTTCGACCATCGGGAAAAATGCCAGCGTTTCGTAAATTTTTGCGACCATTGCCGAATAAAAACTGCGCAGAGCCAACGCGCTCACGCCGCCGCCGATTATGCCGAGCCCGACGCCTTCCAAAATGAACGGCCAGCGAATAAACCAATCCGTTGCGCCGACATATTTCATGATTGCAATTTCTTTGCGGCGGGCGAAAACCGTCAGCCGAATCGTGTTGGAAATTATGAAGACCGTCGCGCCCAAAAGCAAAAT
Organism: uncultured Selenomonadales bacterium; assembly: GCA_947165185.1. Lineage (GTDB taxonomy): Bacteria > Bacillota > Negativicutes > Selenomonadales > Selenomonadaceae > Quinella. The sequence goes on along the minus strand of CAMUZL010000019.1, from coordinate 4,117 downwards.
TACCAAAACCACGCCGAAAAATCTCATCAGGTGCGTCAGCTCAAAAAGATTCGCAGCAACGTCCTGCCCGTATTTGACTTCTTCGACGCCGTATAAATCCGAAATTGCCGCCGCAGTTTTTTTCACGTCGTCCGCATTTGTAACCGTCACCAAAAACGAATTCGGCAGAGGATTCGCTTCGCCGAGCGCGTCCAAAATTTTTTGATTGTCGCCGAGACGTTCGCGGAATTTTTTCATCGCCTCTTCACGCGGCACGTATTCGACGGATGAAACATTTTTTAAATCCCGCGTCATGCGTTCGATTTCTTTGCGGCCGTCTTCGGGCAAGTTGTCGCTGATGTAAACGGAAATTTGCACTTGACTTTCCAAACTCGCCGCCATCTTCGACATGTTCATAACCAAAACCAAAAACACGCCCAGCACGAACAGCGACACCGCCACCGTCCCGATTGACGCGAAAGTCATCAGGCGATTGCGAATCATCGACAAAATGACTTCGCGGAAAAAATACTCTATCGTTTGAAATTTCATTCGACCACTCCCGAAAATTTCTTGCGCAAGATTATAGCACGAAAAAATTTTTTCACATGAAAAGGCTTTCAGCAACGTCAACGCAAAAAAAATCCCCGCCGTGTCGACGGAGATGAGCTTTTAGCTGTTAGCTTTTAGGAATTTATTTTCGCCGCGTTGCGAAGAATTTCCGCTTTGTCGGTGCGCTCCCACGGCAAATCGACATCGGTTCTGCCGAAATGTCCGTAAGCCGCAGTTTGTTTGTAAATCGGGCGACGCAAGTCAAGCATCTTGATAATTCCCGCAGGCCGCAAATCGAAATTTTCTTTGACGAGCCGTTCGATAAGTTCTTCGTCGACTTTCGCCGTGCCGCGAGTTTCAACGCGAACGCTCACGGGTTGAGCCACGCCGATTGCATACGCCAACTGAATTTCGCATTCGTCCGCCAAACCCGCCGCCACAACATTTTTCGCGACATAACGAGCCGCGTAACTTGCCGAGCGGTCAACTTTCGTGGGGTCTTTGCCGCTGAACGCGCCGCCGCCGTGACGCGCCCAACCGCCGTAAGTGTCGACGATAATTTTCCGTCCCGTTAAACCGCTGTCGCCTTGCGGACCGCCGATAACGAATTTTCCCGTCGGGTTCACGAAAATTTTTGTCGCGTCCGAAAATAATTCTGCCGGCACAATCGGCTTGATGACGTATTCAATCATGTCGCGGCGAATTTGCTCCAAAGTGACTTCGGGATTGTGTTGCGTGGAAATGACAATCGTGTCGACCGCAACAGCCTTGCCGCCTTCGTAAGCGATTGTTACTTGAGTTTTTCCGTCGGGACGCAGGTAATTGACTTCATGCGTGACTTTGCGAACTTCCGTCAAACGACGCGCCAATTTGTGCGCCAACGAAATCGGCAACGGCATAAATTCCGGCGTCTCGTTCGTCGCGTAACCGAACATCATTCCTTGATCGCCGGCACCGATCGCGTCTTCAATCGCCATATCGCCTTCGCGTGCCTCCAACGCTTTGTTGACGCCCTGGGCAATGTCGGGGCTTTGTTCGTCCAACGAAACCAAAACGCCGACCGTGTCCGCCTCGAAGCCGTATTTTGAATTTGTGTAGCCGATGTCTTGAATCGCGCCGCGAATTATTTTCGGAATGTCGACGTAGCAAGTGGTTGAAATTTCGCCGACAACGTGAACTTGTCCCGTCGTCACCAAAGTTTCGCACGCCACGCGGCCTTCGGGATCTTTTTCGATAATCGCGTCCAAAATGCTGTCGGAAATTCTGTCCGCAACTTTATCGGGATGACCTTCTGTCACGGATTCGGAAGTAAATAAAATTCTGCGCATGTTTCTGCCTCCCATGAAAATTTTTTTGTCGATTATAACACAGCCGTCAACTTGTCACGGAAGAATTTTTTACAACTCCCAATGAAATGTTTGAACCCCGAGTTAGCCAGCTCGGGGTTCTTTTTGTACTCGGTTTACCGTGGTTACATCGTGTGCAGTTGTCTAAAACTACGCTTGCAGTTTATCACGACGGAAAAATTTTTGCAATACGTCACGGCATTTCTTTAACGTGCGACTCGATGAAATTAATTTCCGCGTCGCTCAAGTTGTATTTGCGATAAAGTTGCCCGTCAATGTCGCCGCGCCAGTCAATGTCGCTCGACGCAGAAAAATCTTGCAACGGAACTTTTGCCCACTTCGGCGGCGGATTATGTTGAGTTGCTTTTAAAATTCCGAGCATGACGCGTGCGAATTTCGACTTAATAAACTTGAAACAAATTTCCGCTTCGTCGCGAGTGTCGAACGTGCCGACAGTTATAAAAGTTTGCGTGTTTCCGACGAGCGGCGCGCCGATAAGTGGCGGGCTGATAATTTGTCCGGGTTCGTCTCCAAGGTTGCTTCTTCCAAACGAATCAGGAACAAAAACTTTCCACTTTGTCAACGGCGCGGGAGAATTGACATAATCGCGGCGAATCCATCTGAAAACGCGTTGCAATTTCGTAACTCCAAGAATTTGAATGTATTCGTGTCCGTCGTTCGGTTTTTCAATCAACAAAATATCGGGCAACTTTTCAAAGACGTTCGTTTTAAAATCGTAGGCGTGTCCTTTGCTCAATCGGCTTGCCGCGTCGGGAAAATCTTCGTGCATTTTATCTGTGAAGTGATAAATTTCTGCGGCGAACATAATTTCATTGAGCGGCTTGAAATTCGGATTGTCGACGACAACTTTTTGATGAATCGAATTTAACTCTTGCCACGCGGTGAAAGTTCCAATCGCTCCGAAATTTTTTGTGTTGTCGTGCAGAGTAATTGCCACGCCGCCTTCAATGTCGACGTTGCGAAAATATTTTCGGGCGTCGGGCGCGTAATCCAAAACTTTCAAATGCGGATCGTCAAGCATCCGTCGATTAAAATCTTTCGGCGTTGCCCCCGCGTCAAACAAAAATCTTGCCGGCGTGATGAGCACGGATTTTTCGGCAACTTTCGGCGCGGCGTTCATGAAGTGATGATACAGCGGCGGCGCAAAATTTTTACTGCCGTTCGTGTCGTCCTGATACGGCGGGTTGCTGATTAAAAAATCGAATTTCATGGCGTGACCTCCCGTAAAAAAAAATTTGTCGCCCGTGAGCCAGTCGGTGATTTTAATTTCGTTCGTGGCGAACAAACTGCCTTGCGCGTCGGGAATGTTCAGCCCGTCCATCAGCCAAAAATTTTTGGAAATAATTTCGGCGACAGCGCTCAATTCGTCAACGGAAAAATCTTCGACAAACTCCACGAAACTCAACAGGACATTTGCGCGGGCGATTAACAAACTGTCGGCTTGCAATTCGTAACCGTAAACGCTTTGAACGGCACGTTTCGCCCAAAAATTTTTGTCGGCGGCGATTGCTTGAAATTTTCTGTCGAGAATTCCGACACGGCGATTGACGGGAATTTCTTCGCCCGATTCGGCGTCTTAGCGCGTGGTGATAAATGGAGCTTCACCGCAAGCCGCTTCGAGACATTTTGAATCAACGCACGTTTGCCAAAAAATTTTTTCGAGTTCAAAGGCGTCAACCATTTGCTTGACTACATGAACGGGCGTGAAAACTTCGGCGATTGAGCGCGTGCGGGAAATTTTTTCGTCGTCGGATTTTTGGGCGCGGGGAATTATTTCGCCGTCAACTTTCAAATCGCCGCGAAGAATTTCAAACACGTCACGCAAGGGAAATTTTTGCCAATCAATCAGCGCGTTCATCTTTTGTCGAGCCGTTTGGCAAGCGTGTTGCCCGCGAACTGCACGAGCTGAACCAAAACGATAAGCACGACGACCGTAGCCAACATGACTTCGGGGCGGAACCGCTGATAGCCGTAACGAATTGCCAAATCGCCGAGCCCGCCGCCGCCGATTGCGCCCGCCATTGCCGATTCGCCGACAAGCGCGATTATTACCGTCGTCAACTGCGCGACAATCCCCGGCATTGCTTCGGGCAATAAAACTTTCGTGATAATCTGCGCGGGGGTTGCGCCCATTGCCTGAGCCGCTTCGACGAGACCTGCGGGAACTTCTTTAAGCGACGTTTCGACTTGCCGCCCGATAAACGGAATTGACGCGATAA
>CAMUZL010000018.1 GCA_947165185.1 uncultured Selenomonadales bacterium | reverse complement strand
TCATGCCCAGCGTCTTGCCCGCAAGCAATTTGTGTTCGACGCCGGCTTTTTGCATCGTCTTTAGTTCGGCGGCGAAGTCCAAAATTTCGGCAACCTCGTCGGTGCTCAAGTCGTGAATCGAAAGTAAATCTTTGCCTCTCAACAAAATTTTCAACCTCCAAATTTCAAAATGTCCATGAGATAATCCAGCTCGAAATAATATTTCCAACGCTTGTTTGTCCGCATACGCTCCATGAGTTGCCGAATAATTTGGACGGCAACTTCGCGCAGATATTTCGCGGCGGGATACGGCAAATACAAAAGCGGCGGCAATTCGCGAACCAAAATATATCCGTCCGTCAAAGTTAAATCGCCCGCCAAATTTAAAATCGCGGCAAGTGCGGCCTCTTCGCAAACTTTCCAACGTTTATCGGGAAATTTTTCGTAAAGATACGCGCTCAACGCCCGACAAGTCAACGCCGTTTCCAAAGAAATTTTTTCGCCCGCCGAATAAGCCGAAAGAATTCGCGTCAAAGTTTCCGCCACGCGTCTTAATTTTTCGTCGGCGTCAGGTAACGAAAAATTTTGAGCACGGGCGGCGCGGTATTTCAAAATCCCGTCGTCGAAAATCTCGTTGCGGTCATACGAATCAAAAAGTTTCATGTCACAGGCGTTGAAAAAAATATCCGTGCGTCCCCGCCAAATTTTTCTTGCAAACTCTTCGCGAGACTTCGTGTAATAATGATTGACGGCAATTTTTTCGACGGTCACGGGAAAATTATTTTCTTCGGTGACAGCCGCGCCGTTTTCGTTGACGGAAGCAAATTCGCCGAAATAACGCGGGCAGTGCGGATTGGCGACGAATTCTATTTTGCGGGGATTTGCTATTGTCTTGACGCGATTGTTGCCCAAATTTTCGGGAGCCCAATCGTTCGGAGCGCGCCGCGTGAATCGTTCCAAAACGTCTTTGGAATAATCCGCCGTTTCGTGATTGTTTGAGCCGAAAAGTTGCCAATTAATCGCCACGCCCGCCGCGTTCGGATTCCGCGAAAAAATTTCGTCGACGACTTCAACGATGCTTTGATTCGTTTTCGGGAAAATAAATTCGTCCGCGTCGATAAAAGCCATGTGTCGGCAATGAAATTTAAAATTTTTAACGGCGTCGTTGTAAGCCGCACATTGCATAATTTTTCCCGGCGCGGGAAAATAATCGATGAGACCGGCCTTGACGTAGGGCGCGGCGACTTCGGCTTGATTGTCCGTCGAATCGTTGTCGTAAAGATAAAAATGTTCGACGCCCGCCAGCAGATGATAATCGAGCCACTCTTTAAGATATCTGCCTTCGTCTTTCAAAATCGCGACAACCGCCAAATCATACGGGAATAAATTTTTGTCGACCATGTTCAAGCTCCAAGAACTTCATCCAAAATTTTAATCAGCTCGTCGACGTGTTCATTCGTGATAATCAGCGGCGGAATAAATCGCAAAACCGTGCCGACCGTGCAGTTGATAATCGCGCCGCGCTTCATGCACTCGTTGACGATTTCCACGCCCGAAAGTTTCGGCTTGTCGAGTTGTGCGCCCAAAATCAAACCTTCGCCGCGAATCTCGGAAATTTGTTCGGGATATTTTTTTTGCAGTTCAATCAGCCGCGACTTGAAATATTTGCCGACTTCCTCAACGTGCGCCAAAAATTTTTCGTCGGGCACGGTGTCAAGCACGACATTTGCCGCCGCGCAAGCCAAGGGATTTCCGCCGAAAGTTGTTCCGTGATCGCCCGCGTGAAAAGCTTGCGCAACTTCTTCCGTGCAAATAAACGCGCCGATAGGCACGCCGCCCGCAAGACCTTTGGCAAGCGTGACGATATCGGGTTTGACGCCGTATTTTTCGTAAGCGAAAAATTTTCCGCTGCGCCCAATGCCCGATTGAATTTCGTCGAAAATCAAAAGCGCGTGATGTTTGTCGCACAACTCGCGAACTTTTTGCAGATAACCTTCACGCGGAGGATAAACGCCGCCTTCGCCTTGAATCGTTTCGAGCATAACCGCGCAGGTTTTGTCGGAAATTTTTTCGGCAAGTTCGTCAACGTCGTTGAAATGCACGTAATCGAAATCGGCGGGCAACGGCTCAAAACCTTTGTGATATTTCGGCTGTCCCGTCGCGGTCAACGTCGCCAAAGTTCTGCCGTGAAAACTGTCCCATGCGGTAATAATCTGCGTTTTGTCGGCGGAAAATTTTTTCGCAAACTTGCGGGCGATTTTAATTGCGCCTTCGTTTGCCTCCGCGCCGGAGTTGGCGAAAAACGCACGGTCAAGCCCGCTGAGTTTGACGAGTTTGGCGGCGGCGTCCGCTTGAGGTTGCGTGTAATACAAATTGCTGACGTGGATGACTTTGGCGGCCTGCGCGGAAATTGCGTCGACGAGCGGCGGGTAAGCGTGCCCCAAAACGTTGACGGCAATTCCCGCCAGAAAGTCCAAATATTTTTTGCCGTTAATGTCGTAAAGATAAACGCCCTCGCCGCGCTCCAAAACGATTTTGTAACGTTTGAACACGGGCAGATAATTGCTGTCGTCGCGTTCAAAAATTTTTTCTTCGGTCACAAAATTCAGCTCCTCAAAAAATCTTGCAGATAATCCAACTCAATGTAATCGCGGCTGACGCCGACTTTTTCGCGCAACACAGGCAACATTTGCGGAATAATTTCCAAACACGCGGCGCGAATTTTTTTCACGTCGGGATAAGGCAGCCGCAAAATTTTCGGCAACTCGCGAATCAACAAACTTGCTTCGACGAAATTCATCTTCGCGGACAGTTCGGCGACTTTTTTCAGCGAAATTTCTTCGCAGAAACTCATTTCGGGCAAAACGTTTTCGCGCAGATATGAACTCAACGTCAAGCACGTCAAAGCCGTTTCCAAATTCGCGGGTGCGGTCGAAAGAATTTGCGTCAACGTTTCAATCACGCGACTAAGTTTTTGATTTCGATTTTCGTGCTTGAAAGTTCGTGCGGCGCGGTATTTCAAAATCCCATCGTCAAAAACCTCGTTGCAGTCGAATCTATCAAAAATTTGCATGTCGTAAGTGTTGACGGGAATATCCGAGCGGCCGCGTTGAATCTTTTGAAAAAATTCATCCTTCGACTTCGTGTAGTAATGATTGACGACAATTTTGTCAACGGTGACAGGGTTGTTGAGATAATTCGGGACAATTTTTCCGTTTTCGTTGACGGCGTGAAGTCCTTCAAAATAATTCGCGTGGTGCGGGTAAATGAGGAAATTTATCTTGCGGGGATTGGCGACGGTTTTGACGGAGGCGTTGCCCAAATTGTTCGGCGTCCAATCGACTGGAGCACGCTGCGTAAAGCGTTCCAACACGCCGCGACTTAAATCAGCCGTTTCTTGACCGCCGGAGCCGAACATTTGCCAATTAATTGCCACGCCCGCCGCGTTCGGATTCTGCGACAAAATTTCGTCGAGCGTCTCGACAATGCTTTGATTTGTTTTCGGGAAGATAAACTCGTCCAAATCAATGAACGCCATATATCGGCAATGAAACTTAAAATTTTTGACGGCGTCGTTGTAAGCCGCCATCTGCATGACTTTGCCCGGCGCGTGAAAATAATCGACAAGACCGGCTTCAACGTAAGGCGCGGCAACTTCGGCTTGATTGTCGGGGCTTTCGTTGTCGTAAAGATAGAAGTGATCCACGCCCGCCAGCAAATGATAATCGAGCCACTCTTTAAGATATGCGCCCTCGTTTTTCAAAATCGCCACGACCGCCAAATCATGCAGGAATAAATTTTTGTCGACCATTATTCAACCTCGGTGCCGATGCCCTGTGCGGTGAACAATTCCAAAATAATCGAGTGCGGTAAGCGTCCGTCGATAATGTAAGCTTTGTTCGTGCCCGCGTCAATCGCCCGCAAACACGCTTCGACTTTCGGAATCATGCCGCCGGAAATTGTGCCGTCTTTGATAAACGTGCGCGCCTCGTCCGCCTTGAGCGTGGAGATAAAACTTTTTTTATCCGCGAAATTTTTGTAGACGCCCTCGGTGTCGGTGAGCAAATAAAGTTTTTCCGCGTGAAGTGCGCCCGCAATGTCCGCCGCAACGTAATCGGCGTTGATATTGTAACTTTCGCCGTTTTCGCCGACGCCGATCGGAGCAATGACGGGAACATAATCGTGCTCAAGCAAGTCATTGACGATTTGGATATTGACTTTTTTCGCCTTGCCGACGTAGCCGATGTCGACTTTGGTTTTCTCGCCCTGTTCGTAAACTGTCGCCAATTTTTTCGCAGCTTGAATCAAATCGGCGTCCTTGCCGCTCAAGCCGACGGCACGCAATCCGCGACGATTCAAGAGCGTGACGATTTCGGAATTGATTTTGCCGTCCAAAACCATTTCGGCAATTTCTACGGTCTCTTCGTCCGTGACGCGCAGACCGCTGACGAAAGAACTTTCCTTGCCGAGTTTTTTTAGGAAGCCGGTAATTTCCGGTCCGCCGCCATGCACGATGACAACGTTAATGCCGACGTATTTCATCAACGCAACGTCCTGCATGACTGACGCTTTCAATTCGTCGTTGACCATGGCGTTGCCGCCGTATTTGATGACAATCGTCTTGCCGTGGAATTCCTGAATGTAAGGCAGAGCCTCGACGAGAACCGCCGCACGTTCGCTCGCGCTGAAATTTTTCGTCGCGGAATTTTCATTATGCATTGAAGTTTCTTCGCTGAAATTCTTTGTCGATGTGGAAGTTTCATTTGTCTGCGTTAAATTTTCGGCCGGAGTTTCATTTTTCGTCGCGGCAGAATTTTCGGCAGAATTTTCTTCGCGCAGATTTTCTGTCGGTGAATTTTTGGTAAGTTCGGCGTCCAGTGATTTTAAAGCTTCGTCTTGCAGTTCGGCGGGCAAAATTTTTTTCAGCAACGTCGCCGCCAATTCGCGCTGTAATGTTTCGTCAATCATCTGCAAAACCTCCGTCAATTTTGTTCGTCGGGCTTGTCGTTGGAATTGTCATTGTCGTTATCGTGCGGCGTGTCGTTGTCGTCGGGCGTGTCGTCGGGGTCGTCGTCGCCTTCGGGCAAGCCGATAACGTCAGTAAACGGAACAATTTTTTCGCCGCCGCGCTCGTTGTCGATGTAGCGGAAGCCGTCCTCGGTTATGACAGCTTGGTCAGCCTGCAAAGCCGTCGCCAAAGCCGCGCTCTGTTGGTCGATTGAAATTATCCCGAAATTGTTCAGCAATTTTTTGAGCACGGTTTTTTTCGCCATAGCGTCGAAATTCGTAGACCACACGGAACTTTTTCGCCCCGAACGAAGATCGTAAGCGTAACTTTGCGAATATTTTTCCGCGTGCGCCTGCATTTCGTCAAGGCTCATGTAAAGCGATTTTTTAAAGCCGTTAATCAGCTCCATGTACGCGACATAACCGACAACTTCGTCGGAAATTTTTTCGCCGCGAATAATTTCGCCCGTCACGAAATCAATTTCTTCGATTTGTCCTTCGCGAACGGAGCCGGAATTGAGCGTGCGATATTGCCCGCTGCGCATTGCCAGTTGCACAAAACCTTTCCAGCCGATTTGAAATGTCGCGTGCCCTTTGTACGGAACGATAAACGCGAAACCCAAACTCGGATTAATCGGCAATTTCAACGCGGCGGCAATTCCCGCGGCCGCCAAAATCGAATCCGCCGAACACTCGCGAAGTTTCGCATTGCCGCGAACAATCGTCAAAATCGACGACATAAAAGACTGCGCGGATTTGTCGAGCAAGGCCTCAAAGCGGCGGCGAATTTTTTCCGAATTCAAAAGATCTTGCAAGGACGGTTCGTCTTGATTTCTCATGTAATGTTCCTCCGTTAAAAATTTTGTTGACAGATTCAACGCGGCGATTCTGCGCGAAATTTTTTGCACAGCTCTTTGTTGATGCGGTAAAATTCTTCGCGGCTCATCTCGTGCGACAAATTTTTTTCGTAAAATTCATCCACGCGACAAAAAATCGGGCGCGTTTCGTAAATCGTGCAAAGGTTTGTTGTCTCGTCCAGAAATTTGCAAACGCCGTCGGGGCGCGCCAAATGCCGTGCAATAATTGTTTGCCCGACACGCCGACAACATTTTCCGCAACGCTCACACGGAAATTTGTCACTTGTCATTTTGTTGTCCTCTGCGGAAAGCGTCCAAAAAATTTTTAGTCTTGGCGCGAATTCGTTCGGCGTGTTGTTCTTCACTCGTTTTGGCGGCATTGACAAATTTTTCAACCAGTTTAGTACTGCGCTCCCGAAACGTTTCATCGGAAGGTTTGTCGGCTTTTAGACGTGCTCCCGCCGACATTAACGCGCCGACATTAACGCCGTTACTTGAGCCGATTTTTTTCGATTCAACATTCGTGGGATTTTCTTCCGCAGAAATTTCGGGCGAAATTTTTTCGTCGGAAATAATTTTTTTTGACGCGGTAACTTGTTCGTTGCTTTGCGGATTGATTTTTTCAACTGCGGGAGCGTCGTTTTTTTGACTCGATTGTATAAGAGCCGCCGCAAGTCCCGCGCCGAAACTTGCACCGATTTTTTTCGCTTTAACGTCCGTGTGACTTTCTTCTTTGCGCCGAATTTCGGCAAGAATTTCGGGCGGAACTTCGTCCTCGGAAATAATTCGCGTCGTTTCGGTAACGCGTTCATCAGAAAACATTAAATCACCTCCGAAAAAAATTTCCGACAACTGTCGGATAAACGTCCTCCGAACTGTTCCCCCGCTTTTAAAGCGGGCGACAACTGTCGGATAAATAAGTGCTCAAATTGTTTACGCTTTTAAATCGGGCGTTCAGAAAAGTTTGCCCTTGTTGAGGTCGCCAAACGAAAATTTTTTCGGCAGAAAATTTTTGTCGCTCTTGCCTTTGAAGATGACATTGTCGACGTATTTGTTGACGCGTTTGGAAATATTTTTCGCCGAATCGTCAACGGATTCGTGAAATGCCCGCGTCCACGGGTCGTCGAAATTTTTGCCGCCGTTGTGATGTTTAACCGCTTGCCCGACGAAATTTTCTTGCCAAAGAACTCTGCCCGACGCAACGTCAATAAATCGCATGTTGACGACGGTGTTGAGCGCGGTGCGTTTCGTCAAAAAAACTCCGCCCAAACCGAGCAAGCCGACAGCGGAGCCGACACGCCGCAAAGTTTTATCGCTGCTTGAGTTGCCGGAGCCGCCGAGCGCAAGTCCGCCGCCGACAATGCTGCTTATCGTGCCGATAGTTTCGTCTTCGACTTTCGTCAAGCCGAGCGCAAGAACTTCGCAACGCACGACGTAAGACGCGCCGAGATTTTGATAAGCCTGTTGATTGAAGTCGGCGGGCGTTTCAAGATTCGCGGGCAATTCCACCGCGTCGAAAACCAAAAGTTCGCCCAAATTCCCGACGCCTTCAGCTTTTGCGTTGGCAATCGTTCCGTCGAAATTTTCTTCGCCGACGACATTGACAAGATTTTTTTCGAGCAAGCGCGTCGCCAAATAATTTTCAAGCAATCCCGCCGTGTTGAAATCTTTGTGCCGCGTGCCGTCAATGACCTCGACTGCAATTCGGATTCGATCTTCTTCGGGAATTTCGGCTTTCTTCGCCGACGCCGCACAATGAAACGTCAGCAAAATCGCAAGGCACATCAGGAAAATTTTTTTCGTCATGACTTCGCCTCCAAAAATTTTTCTGAAATTATACAACAGACCGGCGGGCGTCAACAAGAGCAACGTGACGTTGCATCCAATTTATTTAACGTTACGATAAGCGTAATTCGTCACGGAGCCGCAATGTGACGTTTCTTCGCGTCTGTAAGAATTTGCGCGAAAACTTTTTCTATCTCGCGAACGTAGGCGTTGCCGTCCATCAGCGGTGAATTTTTCATCATGTCGCGCAGATTTCGGCGAAGTAAAATTAGCAATTCCGTATCGTTCGCCAACATGACGGCACGCGAAATATATTCGTCGACGTTATCGACGGCAAGTTCGGGCAAGCCGACATTGGTCAACATGCTCAAACCGAAACGCGTCCCGTGCCGCGTGCCGTACAAGCTGACGACGGGCACGCCCATCCAAAAAGCCTCGCAAGTGGTGACGCCGCCCGTGTAAGGGAACGTGTCAAGCGCAATGTCCATTTCGTTGTACTCGAAAATATATTTGTTGCTATAGCCGCGCATGTCCACGCGTGAAACGTCAAAGCCGAATTTTTTTAAACGGTTGCCGATATATTTTTTTCCGTCGTCCGTGTTGAAAACTTGATGCTTGAGGATGATTCGACTTTCAGGCACGCGGTCGAGAATTTTTTTCCAAACGGCAAGCATTGAATCCGTGACTTTACTGAAGTTGTTAAAGCTGCCGAACGTCACGTAACCTTTTCGCAAACACGGCGGCTCCATTGCGTGCTCAACATTTTTCAGCTGGGAATTGTAACAAAAATGCGTCTGCGGCATTCGGATTAATTTTTCGGTGAACCAACTTTCGTCGCCCGCGCAGTGAACGTCCGATAAAAAATAATCGAAACAATCAAGCCCCGTCGAATTCATGTAGCCGATACCGCAAATTTGCACGGTCGCGGGACGATACGCCACCACGCGCAAACGATTGCCCGCCGTGTGCCCCGACAAGTCAAACAAAATATCAATTTCGTCGTCGCGAATAATTTTCGCCGCCTCTTCGTCTTTCAATTTGCAAATGTCCCGCCAATTTTGCGCCGCCGAACGTAAATATTCGGTGACGTTGTCGGATTTTTCCGCAGACGAATAAAGATACGTCTCGAAAAAATTTTTGTCCAAGTCGTTTACCAATTCCCAGCTCCACGCCATCACCGCGTGCCATCTGAAATCGGCGGACAGAAAACCGACGCGAATTTTTTTGTGATTGTAAGCTTTCGGCTCGAAAGGCACAATGTCCGACAAACATTTTTTATAGTCGTCATAAAGTTCGTCGAAGTCTGCGCGGGAAAATTTTTCGGAGTTGTTCGCGGCAAAAAGCGCGTTGCTTATTTCGGTGCAAGCTTCGGCATTGTCGCGGGAAGTTTGGGCGGACAAGAGCAAAAGTTTTACTCCGTTTTCCGGCATTCCCAAACGAATGCACGCCATGCCCATAATGTTGAGCGCGTCCGACATAAGAAATTTTTCGTTCGCCAACGCAATGTCCAGCCGCGACAAAAGTTTTTCGGCAAGCGGCAACAATTCGACGGTGCGTCCCTGTTCGCGCAAAATATAAGCTTCAAGCAGATAAGGTTTCTTCCACTTCGGCTCCAAATTTTTCAGCTCGTCGACAAGTTTCAATGACTCGTCAAAATTTTTGGTCTTGAACTTTTCCAGTGCCGCAGAATAAATTTCCAAACTGTTCATGTAAAAAATTCCCTCGCTAAACGGTCGGCGCATTCACAATTTTTTGTGCGTAAGCGGGTTTGTCGCCGCGATCGAACGGCGCATCTTTGTCGACAAGTTTTATCTGCAAGGCCTCCATGCGAAGTGACGCGCCCGCAGTGCCGGCAGGTTCGCCGTTTTTCGCCCAGCCGAGCCAGCCGACATTTTGAACGTGCGCCCGATAGTAAACGTCGTAATATTGTTCCGTGCGCCCGACAAGTTGAATGCGAATTGCTTCCATGCGCAAATTTTTTCCGACGGTGCCGGCGGCAGAGCCCGCGTAAACCCAATTTTGCCAGCCGATATTTTGAACGTGTGCGCTGTATTTAATTCCGCCGTTAAAATTTATAATCAACGCTTCCAGTCGTCGCGCCTGCATTGTCGTGCCGGCAACTTCGCCGTCGCCGACGGGTTGCATCCAGCCGAGTCCTTCGACGTTGGCTTGATAATTAAAATTTTCGTTCGCCGAAACATTCTGCGCGGCAAAAAAAATAACCGCACAAACCAGCGCGGCAAAAAATTTACGAATCATCTGGATCTCTCCTTAAGTGCCCGTTCGACTTCGCGCTTGACGGATTTTTCGTGCAGGGCGTCGCGTTTGTCGTAATTGTGTTTGCCGCTCGCAAGTGCAAGCTCCATTTTCGCACGACCTTTTTTGAAATAAATCTTCAGCGGGATGAGCGTGAAACCTTTTTCGCGGGTCTTGCCGAAGAGTTTGAGAATTTCGCGCTTGTGGAGCAACAATTTTCTGCGGCGCAACGGCTCGTGATTAAAAATATTCCCCTGCTCGTAAGGGCTGATGTGCATGTGCTCGACAAAAATTTCACCGTCTTTGACTTCGGCGTAACTGTCGCGCAGATTCGCTTTGCCCGCACGCAAACTTTTGACTTCCGTGCCTTTGAGTTCGATGCCGGCTTCGTAAGTCTCGTGAATGAAATAATCGTGCCGCGCCTTGCGATTTTCGCACGCAACGCGAACAGCTTCTTTTGCCATAAAAATCACCTCCGCGCAATGATAGCAACCGCGAAACTTTTTGGCAACTTAAAAATCGTTAAGGTAAGGGACAAGGGAGAAGGGAGAAGGGATTTCCCCTAATCCCTTGTCCCTTCTCCTTTCTCCCTTAAATAACTTTCCTGCGCGTCGAGAAGAATTTGCGCAAAAATTTTTTCCAGCTCACGCGTGTAAGTGTCGCCGTCCATTAGCGGAGATTTTTTCATCATGCCGCGCAGATTTCGGCGCAGGGTCGTCAACAATTCCGAATCGTTCGCCAACATGACGGCACGCGAAATATATTCGTCGACGTTATCAACGGCAAGTTCGGGCAAGCCGACGTTCGTCAACAAGCTCAAGCCGAAACGCGTTCCGTGACGAGAGCCGTACAGGCTGACGACGGGCACGCCCATCCAGAAAGCCTCGCAAGTCGTCACGCCTCCGGTGTAAGGAAACGTATCAAGCGCAATGTCTACGTTGTTATATTGCTCAAGATGATCGGACGAATAGCCGCTCATGTCCACGCGGGAAACATCAAAGCCCAACGCTTCCAATCGCTCACCGATGAAATTTTTGCCTTCGTCGGTATCGAAAACTTTGTGCTTGAGCATTAGCCGACTATTCGACACGCGGTCGAGAATTTTTTTCCACACGCTCAACATTTTGTCGGTGACTTTGACGAAATTGTTAAAGCAACCGAACGTCACGTAACCTTTGCGAACACACGGCGGCTCATCCAAAATTTTCTTTTCCGCCGGTGCCATATAAGTGAAATGCGTCTGCGGCATATAAATTAATTTTTCCGTGAACCAACTTTCGTCGCCCACGCAGTGAACGTCCGACAAAAAATAATCGAAACAATCAAGCCCCGTCGAATTCATATAGCCGATACCGCAAATTTGCACGGTAGCGGGACGATACGCCGCCACGCGTAACCGATTGCCCGCCGTGTGCCCCGACAAGTCAAACAAAATATCAATTTCGTCGTCGCGAATAATTTTCGCCGCCTCTTCGTCTGACAATTTACTTATATCCCGCCACGTGTCGACGGTATCGCGCAGAAAAGTTGTTATGTTGTCGTTTTGAACGTTTGAGGCGTAGCAAAAAATTTCAAAAAAATTTTTGTCGAGACCGGTTATGATATTGCCGCTCCATCTTATAACGACGTGATTGAAAAAATCGCCCGACAGAAAACCGACGCGAATTTTTTTGTGATTGTAAATTTTCGGCGCGAAGGGCACGACATCCGACAAAAAATTTTTGTACTCGGCATAAAGTTCGTTGAAGTCTCCGTGAGAAAAATTTTCCAAAGCGTTCGCGACAAAAATTGCATTGCTCATTGACGCGAAGATTCTCGGTGGTTCGTGATGAAGGTGCGCCGCGACACGGTAAAAGTTTACGGCCTCAATCGCTAAAGCCAACACGTCGCAAATTTCGCCGAGCCGATTCGCCGTTTGTGCCGCCAAAAATTTTTCGTAAGGCACCGAAATGTCCAATCGCGACAAAAGTTTTTCCAGCACGTCGAAGGCGCGAAGATATTCTCCGCGCTCAAAATAAATCCACGCCTCAAGCATGAAGATGCGTTTCACTTCGGGCGCGGATTTTTCCAGTTCGTAAATCACAGACAACGCCGCGTCAAAATTTTTTGCCTCGTAGTATTCAAAAGCCGTCGTCATTTTTTCCAAAACTTCCAACGCGAAAATTCTCCGTTCAATGATGATTTTTCAAGAAATGTTCAATGCGATTTAACGCCTCGGAAATTTTGTCGACACTCGTGGCGTAGGAGCAACGCACGTGTCCCGCGCCGCATTTGCCGAAAGCCGTTCCCGGGACAAGCGCGACATGTTCCGCTTGAATTAATTTTTCGGCGAATTGTTCGGACGTGTAACCGCTCGACGAAATGTCGGGGAAAATGTAAAACGCACCACGCGGCTCGAAACTGTTCAGCCCCAAAGTTTTGAAACCGTCGTAAATCAAGCGGCGGCGTCTGTCGTAGTCGGCAACCATCTTGAGCATATATTTTTCGCCGCGCTTGAGAGCTTCGACGGCCGCCATCTGCGCGGTTATCGGCGCACAAAGAATTGTGTACTGATGAATTTTCGTCATCGCCGCGATAACGTCGGGATTGCCCAGCGCGTAGCCGATTCGCCAGCCCGTCATTGCGTAAGCTTTGCTGAAACCGTTCAACAAAATCGTCCTGTCGCGCATCTTCGGCAGGGCGGCAAAACATTCGTGAACTCCGCCGTAAGTCAAGTCGCCGTAAATTTCGTCGCTGATGACAATCAAGTCGTGCGCCTCGGCGAAGTCGGCAATTTTGAGCAAGTCCGCCCGTTCCATAATCGCGCCCGTCGGATTGTTCGGATAGCCGATTAAAATCGCTTTGGTCTTCGCCGTGACGAAAGGTTCCAATTCTTCCGGCGTGATTCGGAATTCGTTTTCAATCTTCGCGGGCACGCTGACGGGCACGCCGTTTGCAAGTGACGTGCACGCCTGATAGGAAACGTAACACGGTTCGGGAATCAAAACTTCGTCGCCCGGATTTAAAATCGCACGCAACGCAATATCCAACGCTTCACTCACGCCGACAGTCACCAAAATTTCCGTGTCGACGTTATAGCTGACGTTAAATTTTTCGACGTAGTGACGGGAAATTTCTTCGCGCAACTTCAACATGCCGCGATTAGCCGTGTAACTCGTGTAACCGCGCTCCAAACCGTAAACGCAACTTTCGCGAATCGGCCACGGCGTCACGAAATCCGGCTCACCGACGCCCAAAGAAATTACGTCCTGCATTTTCGCGGCAATGTCAAAAAATTTTCTTATGCCGCTCGGCGCAACGGATTTAACCGAATTCGACAGTTTGTCATTCCAATTCATGGTGTCACCATCCTCGCCGCGTATGGAATTCATCGGTCGTGCCGTCATGAATTCCATTGCCGGCATCAATCATGTCTTTAGCGAACAATCTGCCGCACCTGCGAAGTTTGTCGCCGTCATACACAATATAGAACGTAGAGTTCGAGCCGGAATACACTGCGGTATTGGCGGCTTCCTCCACAAAGAGAAATTTGCCCGCGCCGTTAATCTCCGCACCGTCAAGCCAACGAATAACCTGCTCGGCGTTATAATTCTTGTCCGTGTAATTAAGCGACTCGGCAAACTCGGTCGCCGCCGCAAAACTGTTTTTCATAACAATCACCTCCGAAATTATGGCGCAACCACCAACCTGCGGTCGCTCTCTTCGTCCTCCATAATCACGCCGTCCTTTTTGTACGCCTTCAGCATGAAGTGACTGCGGGTTTGTGTAACGCCTTCGATTGTCGACAGGCGCGTCGCCACGAAATTTGCCACGTCTTTGAGCGATTTGCCTTCGATTATGACGAGCAGATCGAAATTGCCGCTCATCAAATAAACCGTGCGCACCTCGTCGAAGCGGTAAATTCTTTCGGCAATGGCGTCGAAACCGACTTCGCGTTGTGGCGTCAAATTAATTTCGATAACCGCAGTAACAACGTCGTCGCCGAATTTTTCCCAGTTAATCAGTGCGCCATAAGACAGAATAATTTTTTCTTTTTCGAGTGCGGAAATTTCGCGCTCAATTTCGTACTCGGATTTTTGCAACATGGCAGCCATTTCGCTCGTCGTCAAGCGTGCGTTGTGCTCCAGCAACTCAAGAATTTCTTTCATAAATATCACCTCGGATTTTTTAGGGAGAAGGGACAAGGGATAAGGGACAAGTTTTTTAGTCGTCAAGCATCAGCGCGGCAAAAATTTCTGCGGCAACGTGACGTTGCATCCAATTTGTCAAACCTCAAGCGTCAAAAATTTTCAGTCGTCAAGCATCAATGCGGCAAAAATTTCTGCGTCGTGAAGTTCGGCAAAATTTTTTATCGCGTCCATTCCGCCTTGACTGTGGTCGAGTTTGTCGCTCAACGCGCACAGCAATTCCAAAAAAGTTTCGACGGTCAATTTTCCGTGAGCCAAAGCCGTCAACACCGCCGCGAATTCCGCAAGTCGAAACGCCGTCACGAACACGCGGCAATTAATTTTTTCGTCGCCTTTGAACGCGCAGGGGTAGCAACGCATGACGAATTCATTCACCAAATAATTTTCAAGCACGGTCGAAAAATTTTCGCGAATCTGCGGCAAGAGTTTTTCACGGGCGGCAAGGAAACTTTCCACGAGCCGCGATTTTTTGTCGACGGTCAAATTTGCGTCGTAAGTTTCGCCGAAAATTTCAGCCAAAGCCGCCGCGTTGCTCTGAGCGTCAAAATCCATGGGCATTGAAGTTTCGCCGAAGAATTCGCATAAAATTTTCAGCCGACGATTTATCGACAGTTCGCGTCGTTGCAAAATTTTCACGGCTTCAGCCTGCGCGGACAAAAATTTTTCGACGGGCATTGAAAGTTTTTCCGTGAAGTCGAAAACCAACCGCGTATTAATTTCGTCCGCGACTTCAAAAGTTATCGGCTCTTCGCGCAGAAGAATATCAATCGCCGCCACGGGACAAGTCACCGTCATCCCCTGCAGAAAATTTTCGTCGTCAAGTTTATATGTCACTCGCGGATAACTTTGGCAAACTGCGGGCAAAAAATCTTCGCCGTGCCGCAGTTGCAGGTTGCATAAAAAATTTTCGTTCAAAAACGGACACGCGCCCGATTTCAGCGGCCGAAAAGAATTTTTGTCCGTCACGTGCCGAAAAATTTCTTTGCGGTCAGGCAACGACTGAAAATTTTTTCGCGTGTCTTCGTCGAAAGAAATTTTCCAATCCCGACAGCAACGCGAGCCGCAAAATTCGCCGTCGCATTTGAATTCGCTAACGTAAGTCGGTCTGAAAATTTTCATCTGATAAAATGCGTGGCAATCCACTGTTCGCGTTTCGGCAAGCCGAATTGTTCTTTTCCGAGCGCGATTGAGCGCATCAAAAACGTCATGTTGCGGGCAAGCGTGCGCATCGTCTGCAAACCTTCGGCGTCTTGAATCGCTTCGCCGGGCTTGAGGCCGTAAACCATGTTCCAATATTGGCTTGTGGCAATCGTCATTCCGGTTATCCCGAAATATTTATTGAGCACATCATAAGCCGCCGTTGCTCCGCCGCGACGAGAGACGACAACGCCCGCGCCGACCATGCCGAATTTGTAAGTGGTAAACGTGCTGTAAAAAAGTCTGTCCAGAAATGCAAGCGTCGTGCCGTTGGGCGAAGCGTAATAGACGGGCGTGCCGACGACAAAACCGTCAGCCGCCAAAAATTTCGGCGCGACTTCGTTGACAACATCGTCGAAAACGCATTTGCCCAGCTTGAAACATTGTGCGCACGCCGTGCAACCGCGAATGACTTTGTTGCCGATTTGAATTGTTTCGGTCTCGACGCCTTCTTCCGCGAAAACTTTAACCATTTCGTCCAGGGCAATGCTCGTGTTGCCCTTTGCTTTCGGTGAGCCGTTGACAAGCAAAACTTTCATGTAAAACACACTCCCTTCATACGTTGGGGAATTATTTTGTCACGGGTGGCGAAATTCCTTTTTTGCCGACAAAAATTTTCTTGCGTTGAAGTTGACTTGACGTGTTAAAATCTGCGCGTGCAAAAAAATTTTTTGGGAGAGTGATTTTACATGAGCTTTGTTTGGAACATCCCGACAAAAATTCTTTTCGGCGCGGGCAAACTCGGCGAACTGCACAAAGAGGCTCCGCTCGGCAAAAAAGCGTTGATTGTCATTTCTAACGGGCGTTCGACGAAAACAAACGGCAGTCTCGACAAACTTCAGGACGAACTGAAACTTTGGGGCGCGGATTTCGTCGTCTACAACAAAATCGGCGCGAATCCGACTGAGCCGGCAGTTCAGGAAGGCGTTGACTTCGGGCGCGAAAATAATTGCGATTTCGTTGTCGGACTCGGCGGCGGCTCCGTACTTGACGCGGCGAAGGCGATTGCCTCCGTCATTCCGCAAAAAGACGGCGGGCGCGTTTGGGATTACATCATGTTTGGCACGGGCGGCAAGAAACCGTTGACCGAAAAAGCGTTGCCGTACATTGCGATAACGACCAGCGCGGGCACCGGCTCCGAAGTCGACGCGGGCGCAGTCATCACCAATCTCGACACGAACGAAAAAACTGCGTTCTTCGGTAGCTTCCCGACGCTCGCGATTGTCGATCCCGTTTACATGCTGACCGTTCCGAAACATTTCACGGCGTATCAGGGATTCGACGCATTTTTCCACAACGCCGAAGGTTACATTTCCAACGCGTGCAACGAAGCTTCCGCAATGATTGAGCTGACGGCGATTGAAAAGCTCGCGAAATATTTGCCCGTTGCCGTCAACGACGGAAAAAATCTTGAGGCGCGCACGCAAGTTGCCTTCGCGAACACTTTGGGCGGATTTTCGATGGACGTTTGCGTCTGCACGGCGGAACATTCGCTTGAACACGCGCTCAGTGCTTATCATCCCGAATTGCCGCACGGCGCGGGTTTGATTATGATTTCGCTTGCTTACTTTGGACATTTCGTCGAAAAACACGCCTGCGACGAAAAATTTATCGCAATGGCTCGCGCAATGGGCAAAGTCAACGCGGACAAGGCCGAAGATTTTATCGACGCGCTGAAAGAAATGCAAACCGCGTGCGGCGTGGACAATCTCAAAATGAGCGACTACGGAATTTCGCCCGACGAGTTCCCGAAAATGGTACAGAACACCCGCGACGCGATGGGTTTCCTGTTGCAATTCGACCCCGAGCCGCTCAGCGATGAAGACATGCTCAACATTTACAAAAAATCTTATCGCTGAAACTTCAAACGCAAAATTTTATCGCTGAAATTTCTTCCGCGACAAAAAAATTATCCCGCCGACAAAATTTAAATTCCACATTCCCAATTTCACATTCCAAATTAAATTATCCCCCGACGTTGTGTCGAGGGATTTTTTTCGTTGGAAA